>JAZNES010000171.1:0-2171 GCA_045588755.1 Eubacteriales bacterium
CGGCGCCAGCCCCCTCCCAGAGGGAGCCTAAAAATTACATTCCTTAAAATCTATTACTCACCGATAAATCCCAATTTATCGCTTTTGATGCAACAAAAAAACACGGAGAATTTCTCCGCCGTTTTTTTGTTTTGTGTTAATGTCCGTGGCCGTGCTTGCAGGGCTCGTTGAAGAAGCCTTCGAGGTCCATTTCGTAGCGTCCGTCCGCGTTTTTTGTAAAGCCTATGGCTTTGATGAGGACCTCGTCCTTTACCTCTCCGTCAAAGAATGCGCGGTGCACTCCGCAGAGGTCGATAAAATTGAGAGCTCCTCGTCCCATGACGAAAAGTGCCTCAAAGCTTTCGAGATCCTTGGCGGGAGCTATATCGTAAAGTATTCCGCCCTTGTCGGTGAGCTTGAATTGGCAGACTCCCGCAAGCCTGCCGTCGCTCTCTGCTGAGTAGGCAAGCAGGTCGGGTTTATATTCTACGCCACACTTTTGGCATATATCCTCTTGTTCGGCTTTTGTTTGAATGGGAAGAACTTTAAGCATTTTTATTATCCTTTCTGTTATGAACGCTCGGTCAGATATGCTACCTCTTTATTTGTAAGAGGTCGCCAAGTGCCGACTTTTAGCTCTCCGAGAGTGATATCTCCTATCGCCACGCGGCAGAGCCTTTTTATTTTTAGTGACTGTGTATCGCACATTTTACGTATCTGTCTGTTTCTGCCCTCAAAGAGCGTCATCTTTATCGTGCTGTTTTGTCCGTCAAAGGAAAGAAGCTCGGTCTTTACGGGCTGTATCTCATATCCGTCTATTATCATAGCTTGCGATAGCGCCGAAATTGTTTCGGGGGTTACTTTGCCTGCCACTGTGACCTCGTATATCTTAGGTATTTCGTGCCTCGGGTGAGTAAGTATATTGGTAAGCTCGCCGTCGTTCGTCATAATAAGCAGGCCGTCAGAGTCCATATCGAGTCTGCCGACGGGATAGACCCTTTGACTAAGACCGCCCACAAGCTCGGCAACCGTTTTTCTGCCCTTTTCGTCGCTCATCGTGGTGACGAATCCGCGCGGCTTGTTAAGAAGGATATACACATTTTCATCACGCTGGGGGAAGATCCTTTTTTCTTTATAGGTAACTATATCGCGCTCGGGGTCTATTCGCTGTCCTATCTCTGCCGTCACGCCGTTTATCTTTACGTGTCCGAGCTTTATTTCATTTTCCGCCGCGCGACGCGACATCACTCCGCAATCGGTGAAAAATTTCTGTATTTTTATTTCTTCCATTGATACCTCAAAAAAAGATATTTTTAATTCTGTCAAAGAGACTCTTTTTGGTGTTTTGCGCCTCTGCGTCGGTAGCAAAGACCAAGGGCACGCTCATTATCCGCTCCTTGCCAAGATACACCGACAGTCTGCCCGCCACGTCACCCTTCTTCAGAGGCGCTACCTCAAAGCGATTATGAGGCTCGGCAACGAATCGAAGAGAGTCAAAATCCTTAGTGGGCAAGATAAGAGATATATCCTCGGAGTTTGTCAAAAGGACAGAGTCCTCCTTACCGCCAGAAAGGTCGAGTGAATATTCAAACTCGCCTATCTCAAAGATAGTCTTTGATTTGACCGAAGCAAAGCCAAGGTCGAAGAGGGAAGCGTGATCTCTCCAATCATCGGGCGCAGAGAGTGTTACACAGATAAGGGTGAGTCCGTCGCGCTCTGCCGCGCTGACAAGACATCTTCCGCTCTTTTTTGTAAAGCCCGTCTTTACCCCGATAGCGCCCTCGTATAAAGAAAGCATCTTGTTGTGATTGTAGAGCACTCTCGTACTTCCGTTTACAGAGGTTATCGTGTGCTTCTTCGTGGCGAATATCCCGCGCAGAAGGTCATTATCAAGAGCCTCGGCGGTGATTATCGCAAGCTCTCTTGCCGTGGTATAATGCTCCTCGTGATAGAGCCCGTGGGGGTTCTTGAAATTCGTATCCCGAAGTCCGAGCTCCTTTGCCTCTTTGTTCATCATATCGCAAAAGCCCTCGATGCTTCCGCCCACCTCGATGGCGATAGCCGCCGCGGCATCGTTGGCAGATTCAAGCAGCATAGCATACAAAAGGTCGATAAGAGTCAGCCTCTCGCCCTCAAAAAGATATATCGACGAGCCCTCTACTCCAACTGCGTCACGGGATACCGAAACGAGC
>JAZNES010000172.1:0-2279 GCA_045588755.1 Eubacteriales bacterium
ATTGGTTGCCGCCATCTTGTAGCGCTCATATTCAAGAAGCATATTGACAAGCTCTGTTCTCGGATCCTCCTGCTCCTCCTCGTGCTTAGGCAGAAGCATAGCAGACTTTATTTGAACAAGGGTTGCCGCCATAGTGAGAAATTCGCTTGAAACCTCAAGATTTTCGCGGCGCATAACGTCGATATGCTCTATAAACTGCCTGAGTAGCTCAGCAATCGGGATATCATAAATATTAACTTCATTTTTTCTGATAAGACCGAGAAGGACATCAAGCGGACCTTCGTAGGCTTCTGTTTTATATGTTAAAGCTTCCAATACGTCCTCCTAAAATCCGAATATAAGTCCCCAGAACTCAGAAAAACCGTAGAATATATTATCAGCAACCCAAGCTATGGGATTGAAAACATCAAGATACATAATAACCATAAGTACAGCAAAAAGCCCTATCTGGAAATACTGTCCGTAGCGATCGTAATAGTAAGCAACCTTACCGGGGAGCATATAGCTGACGATTCTTGAGCCGTCAAGAGGCGGAACCGGTATAAGATTAAATACCGCAAGATAAAGATTAAGATACGCCATCTGATAGATAATACTCGTAATAACAGTGAAAAGCGCGGTTACAAAGTCTACTCCCGAGAAAAAGTCTTTTCCTACATAGAGGTTGAACACATTGAACTTCATCAAAATGAAGAGAAGTAAAACACACACAAAGGAAAGAATGATATTCGAAAGGGGTCCCGCAACTGCGGTTATCGCCATACCCTTCTTATACTTCTTAAAGTTTCTGGGGTTTACCTGAACGGGCTTCGCCCAACCAAATCCCGTAAAAACCATGCAAAGGAACCCGAATACATCGAGGTGCGCAAGCGGGTTGATGGTGTATCTTCCGGTTATTCTCGGGGTGTTATCACCAAGCTTTACGGCGGTAAACGCATGAGCAAACTCATGGAAAGAAAGTGTCAAAATGACAGCCGGAAGTAATATTAAAAGATATACAGGATCTTCAATTAATGTTCTAAGCATAATATCTCTCCTTTTAACTAATTTATTATACTACAATATCGGTATAATATCAAGAAAAACTTATCTTATATAAAGAAAAAGGCAGAAAAGCTCTCCCTTCTCTGCCTATGTATTATTCCAATGCTGCGGAAACGCCTGCAAGTGCGCCTGTTGCCATAGCGATGTGCATATTATATCCGCCCGTCAAAGCATCAACGTCAATAACCTCACCTGCTATAAACAGACCTTCAACAAGCTTTGATTGCATCGTCTTGGGGTTGATCTCTTTAACGGAGATGCCTCCCGATGTGACGATAGCCTCCTCAATCGGACGCGTGCCGACTATGTCAAAGCGCAGATCCTTTATAAGGCACGCAAGACGGAAACGCTCCTCCTTTGTAACAGAGTTGACCTTTTTACGCGGCTCAATACCCGAAAGCTCAACTATCAGAGGTATCATCTTTTTAGGTAAAAGCGCATCAAGAGAATTGACGAAATCTCTGTTTATATTCTCTGAAAAATCGCGCAATATTCGCTTTGAAAGCTCATCCACAGTGAGAGCAGGCTTTGTATCTATCGAAATAAAATAGCGTTTTTGCGCTTTAACGTGAGCAGATGCCGAAAGAATTATCGGCCCTGAAAGTCCGAAATGAGTAAAAAGCATCTCGCCGAAATCCTGATATATCTCTTTTCCGCTATCAGCGTCAAACAGGGTTGCCGAAACGTTCTTAAGTGAAAGCCCCATAAGCCTTGCGGCACTCTTGCCCGCAGTAACAAGCGGCACAAGGGAGGGCTTTATCGGGATAATGGAATGCCCAAGCTCAGAAGCAAGGCGGTAACCGTCCCCCGTAGAGCCGGTGCGCGGATAGGAGGCTCCTCCCGTTGCCAAAACGACGGCATCGGCATTTATAACTCCCTTATCGGTAGCAACGCCAACGGCGCGCCCGTTTTCAGCAATAATACGCTTTACATTAGCCTGCTTGAATCGGCAGCCTGCTGAGGAAGCGAGTGAAAAAAGGGTATCAACAACATCTACTGCCTTATCACTTTGCGGAAAAACGCGGTTTCCCCGTTCTGTTTTAAGAGGAAGCCCTGCATTCTCTACAAGCTCAATAAGTGCGGATGGTGACAAAAAATTCAACGCCGAATACAGAAAGCTCGCATTTGTAGGCACGCTTTCCATAAATCGGCGCAGGTCGCAATTATTCGTAAGATTACATCTGCCCTTCCCGGTGATCATAATCTTTCTTCCGGGACGCTCATTTTTATCAAGC
>JAZNES010000173.1:0-12174 GCA_045588755.1 Eubacteriales bacterium
ATTGAAAAATAATAATTGACATAAAATAAAACAGGCGTTGCCGCGGCAACGCCTGTTTTATTATCGTTTTATATTTACTCTCTTTATAACTATCGCCGAAACGATACCTATGAGTGCTCCCGATATGACACCCGAGAGCAGTAAGAAGGGCAAATAGTAAACTATCACGTTGGTTTCAAGCAAAATGCAAGCAACGAGTATTTGTCCTATATTGTGCGACACACCGCCTGCAACGCTTATTCCGACCTCAGAGAAGACAGAAAGCTTTTTGAGTATCAGCATCACCGCAAAGCTAAATATCGCTCCGCCTATACTGTACGCCACGCTTACGATGCTTCCGAAAAGCATCGAAACAACTATTATCCTTATTATTGATATAACGAAAGCTTCCTTTGCTCCAAGACGGTAGAGCGCGAATATTATCGCGATATTCGCAAGTCCCATCTTTATTCCCGGGATCGCGATAAATACGGGTATTCTGCTTTCCACAAAGGAAAGTATCATAGCCAAAGCCGCCACAAGTGCAAAGGTGGTCAGTCTTTTTGTATTTTTCAAAGCATAACTCCTTAAATATATCAGGATACGATGTCTACCCCATTTTGAGCCGAATGTGAGCGCACGGTAACAGTCAAACGGTTAGGCAGACAGATTATACTCTGCCCCGAATAGCTTATCTTTCCCGTTTTGACGCAGGTCTTATCAGGACAGTCTGCATACGAAAGATAGGCTTCACCGTTCTCGATCACCAGAATATTGCTTCCGCCGTTAAGAGAATATTCCCCATTCTCATAAAGAGAATATTCCGCCACGACATTTCCGTCGATCTTTATCTCTATAAGATCTCCCTGTTCTCTGAAAAAGAATATAGCGAGCAAAGAAACAAGGGAGATAAGCAAAAGTCCCACAATAAGAATAATGTCAAAGCGCAGACTTCTTGAAGGCTGCTTTTTTTCGTTTTTCTCGTTTGCGTACATATATCTCCCTCATTTTTATTGTAAGATACTCAATTAAGAATGCGCTCCGCCTATAAAGTTGCCCTCGTGAATACAGTGAACGGGGCAAACCGAGACGCACTGTCCGCAGCCGGTACACTTTTCATAGTCGACGACCGCAAGATTGTTGACTACGTGGATAGCATCGTGAGGACAGTTCTTCTGGCACTTTGCACAGCCGATACAGCCATCGGTGCAGTACTTACGTGTAATAGCACCCTTGTCGTGATTTGAACACTCAACGACGACCCTGACGGTATCGGGCACAAGATGTATTATACCGTTAGGACAGGTGCGCGTACAGATACCGCAACCGATACACTTTTGCGGATTGACTCTTGCAACTCCGTCCTCTATTGAGATAGCCTCCTCGGGACAGTGCTCCATACAGTCGCCGTAACCAAGACAAGCAAAGGTACAGAAGCGGTCACCAAGATAGCTCATATTTACCGAACGGCAGGATTTCTTTCCCTGATATTCGTATTTTTTTGTAGTAGAATTGCATCTTCCGTTGCAAGCGACGTAAGCAACCTGCTCAACTACCGCCCCTGCCTCAACACCGAGTATTTCGGCTATTTCAAGAGAGGTCTTGTCGCCTCCGGGAATACACAAATTGGTTTTTTCGGTCTTTCCTTCGGAAAGGGCTTTGGCATATCCGTCGCAGCCGCTGAATCCGCAAGCACCGCAGTTTGCACCGGGAAGGCAGTCACGTATCTGCACAGCCTTCTCGTCCTCCTTCACCGCAAAGAAATGGCTGGTAAGAGTAAGAAGCAGAGCGCAGAGTGCCGCAAGACCGAAGCATATAAGTACGGGTATTAAGATCTGCATATATACCTCCTTTATGCCAAGATATTTTCGACCACGCCCGCGAATCCGTAAAATGCGAGAGCAACTATCGAAGCGGCGATAAGCGTAACGGGAAGATTCTTAAAGCTCTTGGGAGCAGGACAGTTTTCTATACGGGAACGGACGCCCGCAAAAAGCACCATCGCAAGCAAAAAGCCAATTCCTACGCCAAGCGAGGATATCATAGATTCAAGGAAGTTGTATTCGTCATTGATATTGTTTATCGTCACTCCAAGAACTGCACAGTTGGTAGTTATCAAGGGAAGATATACTCCAAGAGCCTTAAACAAGGACGGAATAAATCTCTTGAGAACTATCTCAACGAACTGAACGAGAGTCGCAATAAGCAAGATAAATACTATTATCTGCAAAAATTCAAGTCCGAGAGGAACGAGAACGTATTTGTATATAGGCCATGTCGCCGCCGTAGCAAAAAGCATTACGAATATAACGGCAAAGCCCATTCCGCTCGCCTGATCCACCTTTTTTGAAACTCCAAGGAAGGGACAAATTCCGAGGAACTGTTGGAGCACGTAGTTGTTTACGAGAACTCCGCCCATAAGTATAAGTATCAATTCCTTAGCCATTTGCGCCTACCTCCTTATCAGCAGATCCTGCGCAAGCAGTTTTGTTACAAGCACCCGCAGAGGGACAAGCCTCACAGCCGAAGCTCTTTCTCTTTACTCCTCCGCTCTTTGCCTTGAGCTTATTCATAACCGCAATAAGAATACCAAACACGAGGTATCCGCCGGGAGCCTCGGCAAGAATAGCTATTCGGAAATTCTCAAGGAAAGGAATTGCAATTCCCGCAAAGGATGCACTTCCGATGACCTCACGTATAGCCGCCATAGCAAGAAGCGCCACAAGGAAGCCAAGTCCCATTCCAATGCCGTCCATGACCGAATCAACTACCGTATTCTTTCTTGCGTACATCTCGGCTCTTCCGAGAATGATACAGTTTACAACGATAAGCGCAAGGTAAACTCCAAGCATGTCGTATATATCGGGCAGATATGCCTGCAAAAGCATCTGTACCACAGTAACAAAGCCTGCGATAACGACTATATAACAAGGAACTCTGACAGTATCGGGAATTACCTTACGAAGTGCCGATATAACAGCATTCGAACAGATAAGCACGAGCATTGCCGCAATTCCCATAGAGAATGCGGAAATAACGTTCGACGTCGTTGCCAAAGAAGGACAAGTACCAAGGACGAGAACAAGCACCGGATTTTCGGAGATTATTCCCTTGAGTATTATAGAAAGCTTTTTATTACTCATTTACCTCTACCCCCCTTCAATATTTCAAGTGTCTCAAAGGCATATGCCACTGCTGCCTTATATCCCGAGGTCGTAACAGTAGCACCCGTTACGTTCTCAACGTCATTGACCCCATCCTTGTCCTTGCCGTTGAACTGCTCATAGTAGGACGGATCTGCGCAAATGTCACCGATACCCTTAGATTCACTCTGATACGTAGTCATAGTAGAAATTATCTTTCCGTCAGCAGATATAGATATCATCAGCTTGATATATTCTCCCGAAGCTACGTATTCATTACCCTTCTTGCCGTATCCCGATGCATTCATCTCGAATACGTAATTACCGCTTGAGGTAAGGTAAGCTGCGGTGACCTTCTTGGTGTCTATTTCTTCGGGAAGCTCTATCTCTGTAAGTGTTACGTTCGAGTATACCTCATAAGCCGCGTTCACTGCCGAAGATGTAGCCTCGTCAAGTCCTTCGGTAACGATCGCACCGCTGTTGTCAACACCTATAAAGTCCTCTCCGATAACGAAAACGTATCCGTTGGCAGCGACATAGAGAGCATCTATTCCGTTAAGATCCTCATAAGCAAACCATTTTACAAAGGTAACACCCTCGCTTCCGAGAGCAGCGTTCAAATTGTCCTGCAAAAGCTCTTCGGGATCTCTGAGATCAACGCTTCCGCCGTTAACGATACTGAATGCCTGAAGTGCCACCTTTATAGCGTTACCGTAAGCTCTTGACGTAAGAGTAGCACCCGAAACGAGATAGGGCTCAAAGCTGTCAAGGCTCATTCCCTTGTATTGTCCGTCAGTTCCCTCTACGTTCGGGAAAACGTTAGCATCATAAGAATCGGTCTCCTGTTCGGCAATGACCTTAGTACCAACGACCTTGCCTTCTGCATCAATTCCGCACATTATAATAAGACCGCTGTTTTTACCCGTAACGCTCATCTGGAAAACGAAGCCCTTTCCGTTAAGTTCTTTATAGACATTCGTTACCTCATCGGGAAGCTTGTATTCTCCAAGATCAAGCTCCTCAAAATCACTTCCCTCGGGAAGTACAACAACAAGCGAAGCATTCGCCTGAGCGCTTACCGCGTCAGCTATAATAGGAGCGGTGATCATATTTACTACCGAAAGGAGTAAGGTCACAACGATACATATAGAGCTTAAGACCACAAGGGGCATTATCTTACTCTTTGACATTCTCTACACCCCCAAACGGTTTTTTAGTACAAAGCTTTTCAATATACGGAGCAACGATATTCATAATAAGTATCGCAAAGGAAACGCCCTCGTAATAGCTTCCCCAGAATCTGATAAGAACGGTAAGTATTCCACAGCCAAGGGCAAATACCATCTTTCCGCCCTTGTTGATAGGTGTTGTTGAATAATCGGTCGCCATAAAGATAGCACCGAGCAAAAGTCCGCCGCCAAGCACCTGATAAAGTGCAACGGTAAGATCCTGCTTTATAAGTAAGGAGAGCACAAAGACCGTTCCAACGTAGATAACGGGCGTATGCCAGCTTATGACCTTGCGAACAAGAAGATAGACGAAACCGATAAGCAATGCTATCGCACAGGTCTCACCGATACTTCCTGCTCTGTTTCCTATAAGCATATCAAAAAGGCTGGGAAGGCTTCCCTCTCCAAGTCTTAAAGCTTCAAGAGGAGTAGCAGTTGCGGTAAGCTCGACAGCACGGGGAGCAACACCGCCGGCGATCTGTCCGAAGGAGACCAGAAGCAAAACTCTCGCCGTTATTGCGGGATTTGCAAAGTTACAGCCAATACCGCCAAAGGCACACTTAACAATAACTATTGCAAATACCGAACCGACGATACAATGCCAGACGGTCGCATCTGCAGGGAGATTAAGTCCGAGCAAAAGTCCCGTAACTGCGGCACTGAGGTCTCCGACAGTCTGTCTTTTCTTGCATAAAAGATTAAACAAAAATTCCGAAAGGACAGCCGAAGCTACACAGATAGCTATGATTATGACCGATTTTATTCCAAACCACCAGACTGACGCAACCGCTGCGGGAAGCAAGGCAATGAGCATATCTCTCATTATTGATGCCGTCGTCGCTTTCCTTCTGAAATGCGGAGAGCCTGAAACTATTAAATTTCCCATAAATTTCTCCTTTACTTATTCAAGGTTGACAAATAGTCATAGTGATCGCGAAGAGTTTTCTTTGCAATACGGCTGTTTTCAACCAGAGGTCGTCTTGCCGGACAAACGTAAGAGCAGCAACCGCATTCCATACAAATATTGACCTTGTATTTTTCAAGTGCCGCTATTTTTTCCTCTTTTACGTCTATATCAAGTGCCTTTGAATATCCGGCGGGGTTAAGACTCATAGGACAAGCCGACACGCACATTCCGCAATGAATACACTCGGTAGGCTCGGAATCCTTTGAATCCTTCTTGTCCAAAGCAACTATAGCATTAGTCGTCTTAACGATAGGCTCCTGAAGCGAGAAAACTGCAATACCCATCATAGGACCTCCGACGAGCACCTTGCCGGGCTCACACTTGAATCCGCCGCAAGCTTCGACCAGATCCGATATCGGCGTGCCTAAAGGAGCTATGATATTCTTAGGAGAGGCCATCGCGCTTCCGTCTACCGTTATCATTCTTGAGACTAAAGGCATACCCGTCTTCATGTATTTAGCAATAAAGGCAATCGAAGAAACATTCATAACGAGTGCTCCAACGTCAATGGGGAGCTTGCCCTCGGGCACGACTATTCCCATTGTGTTGTAAAGAAGCACCTTTTCAGCACCCTGAGGATATCTTTCGGGAAGAGGCACGACGTGAGCTATTCCCGTACCGTCAAGGATTTCCTTCATTTTTTTGATAGACTTGGGCTTGTTCTTCTCTATTCCAACGACTATTTTTTCAAGATGAGGAAGATATTTTCTGAGAAGTTCAACGCCCTCGGCTATATATTCTCCCTCGTCGAGCATCGTATGGGTATCTACCGTAATGTAGGGCTCGCACTCTGCGGCATTAATAACGAGATATCTTACCTTGCCGTCCTTGATAGCCTCAAGCTTAACGTCTGTCGGAAATCCCGCGCCGCCAAGACCTACAAGGCCCGACTCTCTGACAGCGGCAACGAAATCGTCGATACCGTTGATTACGGGAGGAGCTATTCCCTCGTATTTCTCCATATACCCGTCGCTCTCTATACGAATAGCATTAGCAATTTTTCCGTCGGCGCGAAGGTAGTCCTCTATCTTTACCACCTTACCCGAAACCGAGGAATGCACAGCCGACGAGATCCTTCCATCAGCCTCTGCTATCTTCTGTCCTACCTTTACCTCATCTCCGACCTTTACTATCGGAACAGCCGCTTTGCCTATATGCTGTATCGTCGGCAAAAGCACCTCTCCCGGCGTCTTCATGACGACTACAGGTGTAGTTGCAGTGTCCTTACGGTGAGGAAGCCTTATATTACCCAAAAGTCTAAATTTCATAATAAAACCTCACAAAAAATTTCTATTCAGCAAAAAAGCATCGGTCACTCTAAAAATTAATAATATATCCTCAGCAGATGAACCGATGTAACTTTCGCATCGAAATTATTTAATTTTTTCTACAACATAATTATATATCAATATACGTCGTATGTCAATAGTAATGTTCCCCAAAAGAAGAAAACTTGGACAAATCACCGTTAAAAGCAGCTCTTTATCCAAGTTTTTCATTTTGTTAAAATTTTCTCAAATCCATCGGTCATTCGGGTATCTCCATTTTTGTATACCCACAAGACATCTACGTCATCAAATGATTCGGCAAGTTTTGCCCCATCTTCATAAGACATACAGAAAAGTGTCGTTGAGAGCATATCGGCGATAGCGCTATCCTTGGCAATGATGGTAACCGAGGAAAAATAATCGGCAGGCATAAGCGTTTCGGGGTCTATTATATGATGATATTTTACTCCGTCAACGGTAAAAAAGCGCTCGTAATCGCCCGACGTAACGCAAGCTACGTCACGAAGCTTGACCTTGCAAACAAAGGCTTGGTCCGAGCTTTTATCGGGATTGGTTATTCCCGTGCTCCAAGCTTTTCCGTTAGGCTTTGAGCCTATAGCGCTTATATTTCCGCCAATATTGAGAACGTATGACGTTATGCCGCTTTCCCGTAGTTCTCTCGTTATCATCTCAACGGCATATCCCTTTGCTATCGCGCCAACGTCAAGTCTTAGCTTGTCGTCGGAAAAGCTGACCGTCATATTATCGGTATCAAGTAGCAGAGCGTCAATAGAGGTATGCGCCGCAGCCTCTGAAAGCTCCTTGCGCGAAGGTATCCGAGGCTCTTCGAGATAGTCATCGGCTTTCTCGCGACAATCGTGCCAGAGCTTTGTAACAGAACCTATCGCAATATTCATCTTGCCACCGCTCAGAGCATACATCTTTTTTGCATACACCAAAAAATCCATAAGCTCCTCGCTCACCTTAACAGGCTCAGAGGCTGCTTTTTTGTTTATCGTGCAAAGATTGTTCATACCCTGATATTCGTAATAAATATCAAACATTCTGTGATATTTTTCGAGAAGCCGACCTACCTTCTGACAGTTCATCTCAAATTCGGGATCGTCCTCTAGATAGGAATAGACCACCGATACGGTGTCAAAATATTCGAAATACGTTTTACTCTGCGGCTCTGTCTCCCCACACGATGCCAAGGAGATCACGATAAGCAATAAGCAGACCGCAAATATAATTTTTTTCATACTGCACCTTAAAATAAACGGGGGAAAGCAAGCTTTACCCGTCTTTCCCCCGAAAGTTTTTAACGATTATCTTACCTTTGCGGCAGCGTCAACCATAGCGGTCTTATAGCCACCAACATAAATCGTACAACCTGCAACGCCCTCGGTAGCAAGAGAAGCTACTTCGGAGGTCGTCTTTCCAACAGCGGTATTAGCATATGCCTGAGCCTGATCGTACCACTCAGCAAGCTTTGAACCGTAATCGCTGAGCATTCCGTAAGCATCACCCTGAGCGAGCTTAGTTCCGGGATAGCTGAGCTCGGTTCCGGCGCCCTCAGCTACAGTCATGTTTGCCTCAAGAGAGTCAATTACAGCAGCAACTATCTTACCGTCAGCAACAACTACAGCGGACATATCAGCAGTGAAGTTTGCGTTACCCTCTTTGTCCTTGAGAGCTGCATTTATATCAAGTCCCATCGCAAGAGCCGCAGAAGCCTTGAAGTCAACCTTGTGCTCGCTGTTGCAAGCAGCAACTACTGCCTTAACAAAGTCGGTAACGTCGATAGTACAGCCGGTTGCAAGATCAGCGTCCTTGGTCTTTATAGCAGAGATCTCACTTACGGTCTTACCAACTACGTAGGTCTCGAAGAACTTTGCCTGGTCGTCCCACTCAGCAAGCTTTGAGCCGTAATCACTGAGCATTCCGTAATCTGCGCCGAGTTCAGCCTTGGTCTTGTAGGTAGCAGCAGGCGTAAAGGTTCCGTCATCATTGATAACGGGCTGAACGTCAACTGTGTCCAAACGGCAAAGAGCTACCTTGCCGTCAGCATCAAGAACTACCGAAGCGGTGGTTATAGAAAGCTTGATGTTGTCAAGATTCTCCGAAACTGCAGTGCCGATTCCGAGCTTGTAGTCTGCCTCGGTATTCTTTTCTCCTCCGCATGCTACGAGAGATGCGAGAGCCAGAACCAATACCAAGCATACACAAATAAGTTTTTTCATGATAAAAATCCTCCTAAGTTTATGTTCGTTTTTTATTTTCAATTCTGCCTCTATACTCTATATATTATTTGCAGAATTAGATTTTTTACCTGATTTTTTGAAATCATTTCAGCTTTGAGAGTGCAACAACGACTCCGTCAAGCTTTTCCTTGTATTTAGCGAGCTTTTCCTTTTCGCCTTCAACAACGGCTGCAGGAGCCTTTGCCACAAATCCCTCGTTAGAAAGCTTCTTTTCAAGTCTTTCTATCTCACCCTCAAGCTTCTTCTGCTCGCCAAACAGACGTTCTCTTTCCTTTTCGGTGTCGATAATATCCGAAAGAGGCAGATATATCGTTGCCGAGTCGGTAATTATCTGTACCATATCGTCAGCCGAAAGAGTCGCTCCGAGATCCGTACCTATCTCAACCTCGGACGCCGAGGCAAGTCGGGAGAAGAATACCGCGGTGTCCTCGTTGAAGGAATCGGCATATTTCGTTTCGATATAAAGCTTTGCCTTGCGTGAGGGCGGCACGTTCATTTCACTGCGCCTGTTTCTTATAGCCTTGACGGCTACGATAACGCGAGCCATCTTTGCCGCATCGTCAGCATAGTTGAAGCCCTCGTTGTAAGTGGGATATCTCGATATCATAATGCTCTCGTCATCGTGAGGAAGAGCCTGATATATTTCCTCGGTAATAAAAGGAATAAAGGGGTGAAGCAACTTGAGTATTCCCTCAAGAACGTAAGCTATAACGTTCTGAGCGACAAGATTTGCCTCGGTGTCCTTATCGTTAAGTCTTGCCTTAGAAAGCTCTATATACCAGTCGCAGAAAACGTCCCAAGTGAAGTCATAAAGCGACGAAAGCGCAACTCCGACCTCAAAGCGATCAAGAGCACCCGTAACACTCGCGACAAGATCGTTGAACTCATTGAGTATCCACTTGTCCTCAAGAGCAAGCTTGCTCTCGTCGGGGAGCTCTATCTTGTCTATGGTAAGATTCATTCTCACAAATCTTGACGCATTCCAAAGCTTGTTAGCAAAGTTTCTTGCGGCCTCGATCTTCTCATCGGAGAATCTCATATCGTTTCCGGGGGAGTTTCCGGTCGCAAGAGCATATCTGAGCGCGTCTGCGCCGTACTTGTCGATGATCTCAAGCGGATCTATTCCGTTTCCGAGAGATTTTGACATCTTTCTTCCCTGCGCGTCGCGTACAAGACCATGAATAAAGACAGTTGAGAAGGGCTCCTTGCCCATATGCTCAAGTCCCGAGAATATCATTCTCGAAACCCAGAAGGTGATTATATCGTATCCCGTAACGAGTACGTTTGTGGGATAGTATTTTTTAAGGTCTTCGGTGTTTTCTGGCCAGCCGAGAGTCGAGAAGGGCCAGAGTGCCGAGGAGAACCAGGTATCTAGAACGTCCTCGTCCTGCTTAACCGCGCCGCCGCAGTGAGGGCAAACCTCTATATCGGCCTTTGAAACGGTGGTCTTTGCGCAATCGGGATTCTGACAGTAGAAGGCAGGGATCCTGTGTCCCCACCAGAGCTGACGGGAGATACACCAATCGAGAATGTTCTCCATCCAGTTAAAGTAATTCTTCGAGAAGCGCTCGGGAACGAACTTAACGGTTCCGTTTCTTACCACGTCTATCGCAGGCTCAGCGAGGGGCTTCATCTTTACGAACCACTGGTCAGAGGTAAGGGGCTCGACAACTGTACCGCAACGGTAACAAACACCTACGTTGTGAGGATGAGGAACAGTCTTTATAAGATAACCCTCTGCCTCAAGATCGGCAACGAGAGCCTTGCGGCAGGCATATCTGTCCATACCCTCGTACTTTCCCGCATAGGAATTCATAGTCGCATCGTCGTTCATGACCTTTATCTGTTCAAGTCCGTGACGCTGACCTACGAGGAAGTCATTAGGATCGTGCGCGGGAGTTATCTTAACACAGCCTGTTCCAAAGCCTATCTCAACGTAATCGTCGGCGATAACGGGAAGCTCTCTGCCCACCAAGGGAAGAATGAGAGTCTTTCCTATAAGATGCTTTGTCGCATCGTCATTGGGATTTACGGCAACGGCAGTATCTCCGAACATAGTTTCGGGACGGGTAGTAGCTATCTCAACGAACTCGCCCTCGGAGTCCTTTACGGGATACTTGATATGCCAGAATGAGCCGTCCATATCCTTATAATCGACCTCGGCGTCGGAAAGAGCCGTAAGGCAGTTGGGACACCAGTTTATTATGCGGTAACCACGATAGATAAGTCCCTTATCGTAAAGATTGACAAAGACCTCTCTGACAGCACGCGAGCAACCCTCGTCAAAGGTAAATCTCTGACGTGTCCAGTCGCACGAGGTACCGAGCTTTTTGAGCTGACCTGTTATTCTGTTCTCGTATTTGTCCTTCCAAGCCCATACTCTCTCGAGGAATTTTTCTCTACCGAGATCGTATCTTGAAAGTCCTTCCTCCTCGCGAAGTCTTTCCTCAACCTTTATCTGAGTAGCAATTCCCGCGTGGTCTGTGCCGGGAACCCAGAGAGTGTCGAAGCCCTGCATTCTCTTGTATCTTACGAGAATATCCTGAAGGGTGTCGTCAAGGGCGTGGCCCATATGAAGCTGTCCCGTTACGTTTGGAGGCGGGATAACGACCGAGAAGGTCGGAGCATTTGAGTGAGATTTGGGTGTAAAATATCCTTTATCGCACCAATTCTTGTATATCTTGTCCTCAAATTCAGAGGGAGAATATACCTTTGGCAATTCATTGTAAGAGTTCATTTTTACCTCCTGAAACTCTGTTTTTTCAAAATAAAAAAACCACACCCATAAACATCAGGGCGTGGATACGCGGTACCACCTGATTTTGCGCCGAAGCGCACACTCAGCGAGCGTAAATTACGCCCCAATTATAACGGAATAACCGTCAAGAGCTACTAAAAATTTCACTCTTGCCGCTTGGGAACGACTTCAAAAGCTCTTGCGTTGGGCTCGCACCGACCGCCCAATCTCTGAAGCGCAGAAATCTTTCTACTACTTTCCGTCAACGCGTTTACAGTAGTATAACATATAAAATAATATAAGTCAATAAAAAAACAAAATTTTTCTCAACTTTTGCAATAAAGTTTCAAAAAAGGTATTGACAAAGCAAAAAACATTTGCTATAATAATCGAGTCGCTGGTATGGCTCAGTCGGTAGAGCACGTCATTGGTAATGACGAGGTCATCAGTTCGATTCTGATTACCAGCTCCATAAAAAGCAACCCAATCGGGTTGCTTTTTTGATTTTATCAAGTACAAAAACAGAGGGCGAGCAGCTGCAGCTGCTCGCCCATCTTTTTTATTTTATTTAGTCGTCGGACTTTTCG
>JAZNES010000174.1:0-6057 GCA_045588755.1 Eubacteriales bacterium
CGCTCTCAAGCCCGACGAATTCTGCCGCCTCGATAACTCTCTTGGATATCTCGTCCTCGGCAAGTCCCATATTTTTAGGACCGAAGGCGATGTCCTCTTTTACAGTCTCCTCAAAAAGCTGGTATTCGGGATACTGCATAACGAGCCCGACGCGAAATCTGTATTTTTTTATCTCCTTCGGGCTCGACCAGATATCCTCGCCATCGATAATTACCTTACCGCTGTCGGGTGCTAAAAGTCCGTTAAGCATCTGCACAAGAGTGGACTTTCCCGAGCCGGTATGACCTATGATGCCCGTTATTTTTCGGTCGGAGATCTTTATGTTTACGTCATCAAGCGCTCTTACCTCGTACGGTGTGTTTTTACCGTAAGAGTAAGAAACGTTTTCAAGTAATATTTGTGCCATTGTGACCTTTCACCTAAAATTATTTTTTGTCGGCAAGAGCCGTGAATATAAGCTCGGCGCACTCCTCTACGCTAAGGCAATCACCCTCGAGCCTTACTCCCTCTTTTTTCAATTTATGAACTAAAGAGGTACACTGAGGAACACCAAGCCCCATAGTGCGAAGCTCCTCTTCGTGAGAAAAGACCTCGGCGGGAGTTCCGTCAAAGCGTATCCTTCCGTCATCAAGCACGACCACTCTCTCGGCGCGTGCCGCCTCCTCCATATAATGAGTTATCATAATGACGGTAATTCCCTTTTCTCTGTTTATCTTCTCGATAGAGCCAAGGACCTCTTTTCTGCCTATGGGATCAAGCATTGCAGTAGATTCATCGAATATGATGCATTCGGGAAGCATTGCCATGATACCCGCAATAGCTACTCTCTGCTTTTGTCCGCCCGAGAGACGGTGAGGCTCGTGCTTCGCATAGGCAAGCATACCGACATCCCCGAGTGCCTTGTCGACTCTCTCTCTTATCTCTGCCGAAGGAACACCCAGATTTTCAGGACCGAACGCCACGTCGTCCTCAACTATCGTTGCGACGAGCTGATTGTCGGGGTTCTGAAATACCATTCCCACCTTTTTACGAAAAGCCAGAATATCGGAATCGGCAAGATTTTCGGTATCTATCTTCTTACCGTCTATGATAAGCTCTCCGCTCTTTGGAGAAAGTATGAGATTGAGTATTTTTGCAAGGGTGGATTTACCCGAGCCGTTATGTCCGAGGACAGCAACGAACTCTCCCCGACCGATATCGAGCGAGATATCCTTCAGCACAGGAAACTTGACCTGCTCGTCCTCGTCATATGAATACCAAAGATTTTTTATACTTATAAAAGCGTTATCCATCTGTTCACCTAAATTCAAAAATCAAACCTCGTCGGCACCGTCGGCTTCCCAACGCGCGCTCGAGCCGCAAGGGAGCACTCCGCCCGTTTCGCTTACACGAAGACCTATCTCACCCGACGAGAGCGAGCCCCCGAAGCGAGACGCAACCTTGAGCGACAGGATATACTGCATCGCAAGCGGTGAGAGTCCCGTAGTATAAGAATTTATCAGGAAGAAAAGCGGTTTGTCCGACAAAAGCGAAGCGCAAAGTCCTACAAGCTCGTCGATACTGTCTTCTATCTTCCAAACCTCTCCGCCCGGTCCTCTGCCGTAAGAGGGGGGATCCATAATTATAGCGTCGTATTTGTTGCCGCGTCTTATCTCTCTCTCAACGAATTTTTTACAGTCGTCAACTATGTATCTTATACTTGCATCACCAAGTCCCGAAAGGAGAGCATTCTCCTTTGCCTGCGCAACCATTCCCTTTGCCGCGTCAACGTGAACGACAGCTGCGCCCGCCGCGGCGGCAGCCATAGTCGCACCGCCCGTATAAGCAAAGAGGGTGAGCACCTTTATATTCTTTCTTCCCGACTTTTTGATAAGAGAAGAAAACCAGTCCCAGTTGACAGCCTGCTCAGGAAAAAGTCCCGTATGCTTAAATCCCATCGGACGAAGCACAAAGCCAAGAGAGCCGTAGCCAATATTCCACTGCTCGGGCAGCTTGTTCTTTACCCAACCGCCGCCACCGCTTGACGAACGCTTGTAAACTGCGTCGGCAGAACGCCACTTTGAGTGCCTTGCAACGTTTTTCCATATTATCTGAGGATCGGGACGAACGAGGATATATTTTCCCCATCTTTCAAGACGCTCTCCGTCAGAGGTGTCAAGAAGCTCGTAATCCTTCCAATTGTCTGCTATCCACATAAAAAATACCTCTATTTATTGTAATACTCTGCGATCCTTGAGCTTCCCGAATGGGCGTGACAGACCGCGATTGCAAGGGCATCGGCAGTATCGTCGGGCTTTGGGGGCTTAGGGAGTCCGAGAAGCATCGTCACCATTGTGATGACCTGCTTTTTGTCTGCCCTTCCGTATCCGACCACCGACTGCTTGACCTGCAAGGGAGTGTATTCAAATATCTTAACCTTTTTTTGCTCGGCACAAAGAAGTATAACTCCTCTTGCCTGAGCCACTCTTATGCCCGTGGTGATGTTAGTATTGAAGAAAAGCTCCTCGACCGCCATCTGATCGGGCTTGAATTTATCTATTATCGCCGAAAGCTCGCCGTATATAAGGGCAAGTCTTTCCTCCATTTTCATATTGGCAGGTGTTTGTATCGCTCCGTATCCACACACTGTGAAATGAGAGCCGTTATATTCAAGGACGCCCCACCCCACTATAGCAAATCCGGGGTCTATACCAAGTATTCTCACGCTACACCTCCAAAATTCCGAAAGGACGGCAATATACAGTAAACCAACTTATATTATAGCACTATTTACCATACAAGTCAATTGAATTTAAGCCAAAATAATCGCTCTTACGAATATAATTTACAAATTATAAATATATAATCAAAAAAATATCCCGCCGAATCATTCGGCAGGATATCAAAATCAAATTTTTATCAGAAAAGGTCTATATTATCGACTATATATCTGTAAAATTTTCTCTGTATGTACTTTTTATTTCCTACAAGATAATCTCTTACGTGCTTCATATTGAGCGGCTTTGTCGATTTCAACTGATTTAAGGCATTTGCCATCTCGGTGTCCCCATTTTGAGCCAATCCTCTGCAAATAAAAACTACAGTCGCGTCAGAAGCGGCCACGAAGCACTTCCAACCCGCGTCGTTATCAAAATTGGCAATATCGAAGAGAAGCTTATAAGCCACAGCAGGCTTGTATGCCTTGTCTATATCTATCTGAGGATTGTCAAGAACTCTGTCGGTCCATATCTTTCCCTCTGAGTCGGCAAAGGAAGAAAGATACTTGTTCATTCTTGCGTCTATCATCTCAAAGGTAAGCTTCTGCACGGGTATATTCTTGTTAAATTTGGGATTGAATAAGAAATAATTCGGTTTTGTGTCAACTGACAGCATAAGAAGATACGTGACCTCAAGAGTCAGCAAAAGCACAAGGACTGCCGCCACGAAGATAAGCGTCTTTGAAAGCGAGCCACCGTCATATACTATGCCAAACACAAGGAATATTACGGTAAGCACCGCCAAAACTCCTACTGCTATTTTCAAAATGAGATTCATACGATTTTCATTCATTTATTTTTTCCTCCGTGATCGGTACGTCATATAAGCTCAAGAAATTTTTCGATAATGAGAACGAATCGCTCAAAGGATTCTATTTCAAGCGCCTCGTCGGGCGAGTGAAGATCGCGCAGATTGGGCGCGCAGGATATACAGTCGATATCGGGTATCTTTCCCTTTATAACTCCGCACTCAAGTCCCGCGTGAATGATCTCCTTTTCGACCTCAATGCCGAAGAACTCGCGGCATATCTCGATATATTTATCAGAGAGCTCGCTCTCCTTGCTGTATTCCCAACCGGGATACCTTCCAAGATGCTCGACCTTTGCCGAACAAAGTGCGCCAAGCATATCAAGCTCTCTTTGCGCCACGTCAAGCTGTCTTGATATTGCCGAACGTGAATTGCAAACGAATACTACCTTGCCCTCCTCCTCGCGAATGACTCCGAAGTTTCTCGAATACTCAACGAGTCCCGAAAGGCTCTTACTCATCTCGATAACACCGTTCTTTATCACAGTCATAAAGGTAAGCAGATCTTTAGTTCCCTCGTCGTCTATCATAGTATCGTATCCGCTTACTTCATTACAGAGAAGCGAAAATCCGCTGTCCTCATCGCTGAGCTCATATCTGATCCCTTTTTCAAATTCAGATGCAATATCGGAAGCCTTCTTTACGTCTTCGACGGCAACGACGGCACTACACTCTCTGGGTATAGCGTTGTCCTTAGATCCGCCGAAAACAGAAACTATATTGAGCTTAGTCCCTGCGCATATCGCACCGAGGAGCTGACCCATAAGAATATTCGCGTTAGCTCTTCCAAAAGCTATGTTCTCTCCCGAATGTCCTCCGCGAAGTCCGCTTATCTTCAATTTCAGAAGTCTGTTCTCACAAGAGATACGGTTAACGTCAAAGGTAATGCTTGCGGTAGTTCCTCCCGCACAGCCTACGACTACCTTTTTCTCGCTCTCACCGTCCATATTCACCATACGGCGAGCATATATCCTACTTACGTCAAAGCCTCTTGCACCGTCAAGTCCGACCTCCTCGGAAACTGTGAAAAGGCACTGTACCGCAGGGTGCTGCTTTATTCCGCCCTCGATGAGATAGAGCATGACCGCAACGGCGACTCCGTTGTCAGCACCGAGTGTCGTTCCTCTTGCGCGAAGAAATCCGTTTTCTTCGAAAAGGTCAAGACCTTCATTCAGAAAATCGTGCTCGACGTCCTCGTTTTTTTCGCATACCATATCGGTATGCCCCTGAAGCAAAACAGGGGCTCTGTCTTCAAATCCCTTTGTAGCCTCAACGTTTACAAGAACGTTGTTAAGCTCATCTCTGTAGACCTCGTGACCGTTTTTCTTAGCAAAATCGCAAATAAAATCGGCTATCTTTTCCTCGTGGTACGACGGACGCGGAATAGCGCTTATCATTTCAAAAAGTTCTATAATTCTTGATTTATTGCTCATAAAAGATCTCCCAAACCAATCTATGTAAAGAGTTATCTCATTCTATGTATTCTTGAAAAGTCAATTATCTCGTCGGGCATACTGTCAAGGTATTTAAGAGCTTTACCCGTGCCGTTTACGACGCACATAACGGGATCCTTTGCAACTCTCGTTTTTATTCCCGTAACGTCCTCTATGAGCTTGTCAAATCCGTACAAAAGACTTCCTCCGCCCGTCATAACTATGCCGTTTTGGAGTATATCTCCGATAAGCTCGGGGGGCGTTCTCTCTATGACCTTGCATATCGTGTCTATTATGACAGATATAGGCTCAAAGAGTGCTTCGAGCATCTCCTTTGAGGAAATGGTTATCTCGGTAGGCAAGCCCTTGGTCTTGCATCTTCCCTTGATCTTTATCTCCTTTGCCTCGGGGTGATCGTAGACAGCTCCGATACGCACCTTTATCTGCTCCGCGGTGCGTTCACCTATGAGAACGTTATATTTCTGGCTCACGTAGCTCATAAGAGCCTCGTCGAATTTGTCGCCCGCTACCTTTATCGACTCTGAAACCACTATACCGCCAAGCGATATGACTGCGACGTCAGTAGTTCCGCCTCCGATATCGACGACCATATTTCCGTTAGGGCTATAGATATCAAGTCCCGCTCCCATAGCCGCAGCCAAGGGCTCTTCGATAAGATAGGTCTTTTTAGCGCCTGCCTGTGTTCCCGCGTCGATAACAGCCTTTTCCTCGACCTCATTTATCCCCGTCGGAACGCAGATAACGACTCTCGGACGGCCGATGGCGTTTCCCTGCGCACGTCTGATAAAGTACTGTATCATTCTGAGGGTGACGTCATACTGACTGATCACTCCGTTTCGCAAGGGACGAACGACAGAGATGTTGTCGGGATTCCTTCCAAGCATAGCTTGGGCTTCTCGTCCGACCTTAGTTATATGATCCGTATTCGTATCTATGGCAACGACAGAGGGCTCCTTGAGCACCACTCCCTTTCCTTGCACGTAAACGAGAACGGTGGCGGTTCCAAGATCTATTCCTATGTCGTTAGAGATCCATTCTT
>JAZNES010000175.1:0-7664 GCA_045588755.1 Eubacteriales bacterium
TTTGGAAAGTGTGAAAACCTTTTTCCAAAAAGGTTTTCACAATAATCTTAACACAATCAAACTCACCGATAAATCAAAATTTGAAGAGCACTTTTTGTTCAACAAGAGTGTTTTTTTTATATTTATTGACACTTTCGAAAAAAGTGGTATAATATACTTGAAAATGATAATTTTTTGGAGGATATTTCGGTGAAAAAGAATAAGAAAACTCCCGAGGCTTCAATGAATATAATAATAGTCGGTTGCGGAAAGATAGGTCAGAACCTTGCCGAGCAGCTCAATGAGCAAGGTAACAATATCACCGTTATTGATATATCGCAGGAAAAGGTTGACGAGATATCTTCGAAATGCGACTGTATGGGGATCGTCGGAAACGGCGCGACGCATCTTATTCAGGAGGAGGCGGGAATCGAGGACGCCGATCTGCTTATAGCGGTGACAGGCTCTGACGAACTCAACATCCTTTGCTGTATAATTGCAAAGCGTTCTTCGAATTGCCAGACTATAGCCAGAGTAAAGAACCCCGAATATAATGCCGACACCTCATATCTTAAAAATGAGCTTGGTCTTGCAATGGTAATAAATCCGCAGTATGCCTCGGCTGACGAGATAGCGAGAATATTGCGTTTCCCGTCTGCTATGAAGATAGATACCTTCGCGGGTGGCAGAGTCGAGCTTGTTAAATTCCGTCTGCCCGACGGAAGTCCCCTTGTCGGTATGTCGGTGCGAAACGTTGTAGCAAAGCTTCACTGTGACGTACTTATCTGTACTATCGAAAGAGGAGACGAGGCTTATATCGCAAGTGCCGATTTCGAGTTCAAGGAAAAGGACGTTATCTCTCTGGTCGCCTCTCACAAGAACGCTGAGAGTTTCTTCTCGAAGATAAGATATAATTCAAACTCTGTCAAGGACGTTATTATCGCGGGAGGCGGAGAGACGGCTCACTATCTTTGCGATATATTGCTCAGAGATGGTGTTAACGTCAAGATAATAGAAAAGGAAATGAGTTCCTGCGAGGAGCTTTGCTCGCTCTTCCCGAGCGTTACCGTCATACACGGAAACGCGGGGGATCAGGAAACTCTTATCGAAGAGGGAATTGAAAGAACGGGAGCATTCGTTGCCCTTACGAATCTTGACGAGGAGAACGTTCTTATCTCGCTTTTTGCCAAGAGCATAGGGCAGGGAAAGGTCATAACTAAGATCAAGCGCTCCGACTTTTCGGACGTCGTTAAGCACCTTGACCTCGATACGATAATACACCCCAAAAACATCACCTCGGATATTATCGTCAGATACGTTCGCGCTATGAAAAACTCAAAGGGCAGTAACGTAGAAACTCTTTACAACATAATAAGCGGCAAGATCGAGGCGGCTGAATTTATCGTAAGAGAGGAGTCGGAGATAACCGACGTTCCGCTTCATCAGCTTCAGTTCAAGAAGGACGTGCTCGTCGCCGCTATATTGCGTGACCGAAAGGTCATAATCCCAAGAGGTAACGATAAAATACTCGTTGGCGACAGAGTTATAATCGTATCGGGAGCTATGGCTCTTGGCGATATATGCGACGTGTTAAGGTGACGCTATGAACTATAAAATGATAATATACACGCTTGGCTGGATATCGCTTTTTGAGGCGGCATTCTTGCTCGTGCCGCTTATAACGGCTCTCGTTTATGCAGAGCATAGCGTACTTTGGGCGTTTCTTATATCGATCGGCGGTTGCCTTCTTTTGGGCGGTCTGCTTAGTGCCAAAAAGCCCAAGAATACCGCACTTTACGCTCGTGACGGTTTTGTTATCGTTGCGCTGAGCTGGATATTTTTAAGCCTTTTCGGAGCTTTGCCCTTTGTTCTTACGGGTGTGACCGATAGCTTTATCAATGCGCTTTTCGAATCGGTTTCGGGATTTACTACTACGGGTGCGACTATCTTTGCCGACGTCGAGGTTCTTCCAAGGTCTATCATTATGTGGAGAAGCTTCAGCCACTGGATAGGTGGAATGGGAGTTCTTGTCTTTATGATGGCTTTCCTTCGTCTCAGCGGTGCGCAAAATATGTATATAATGAAAGCGGAGAGCACAGGCCCTTCGGTAAACAAGCTTGTTCCAAGGGTAAAAAAGACGGCTTTTTGGCTCTATCTTATCTATTTTGTAATGACATCTCTTGAAACGGTATTTCTTCTTTTCGGGAAGATGACCTTTTTTGAGGCTATCAATATCGCATTTTCAACGGCAGGTACGGGAGGATTTGGATTTCTTAACAGCAGCCTAGGAATCTTCTCACCTTACGTGCAGATAGTCGTTGCTGTGTTTATGCTGCTCTTTTCTGTAAATTTTGGAGCGTATTTTCTTGTGCTTAGAGGTAGAGTAAAGGAAATATTTACCGCAGAGGTCAAAGCGTTTTTTATAATAGTTGGAGCGGCAGTATTGCTCGTTACTCTGAACGTCAGAAATATATATTCAACACTCGGTGAAGCGGCAAGACATTCGCTTTTCTCGGTATCTACTGTAATATCGACCACCGGCTTTTCAACAGTCGATTTTGATATGTGGCCAAGCTTTTCAAAAACGATACTTGTGTTCCTTATGTTTGTTGGTGCTTGTACGGGAAGTACGGGCGGAGGAATCAAGGTTTCAAGAATAATTATAATATTCAAGGTCATGGGCAGAGAGCTTGCTTCGGCTATCCGCCCAAAGCAGGTGAAAAAGATAACGATAGACGGACATATTCAGGATACCAAGGTGGTGCGCTCGGTCTATGGTTATATATTCTGTTTCGTTCTCGTTTTCGTGGCGTCGATGCTGCTTATATCACTTGACGGCAATGATTTTACCACTAATTTTACGGCAGTAACGGCAACGCTTGGAAATATAGGTCCGGGACTTTCAAAGGTAGGTCCCGTTATGAACTACGGCTTCTTCTCCCCCGGAGCAAAGCTCGTTCTTATATTCGATATGCTTGCGGGAAGACTTGAGCTTTATCCGATATTGCTTCTTTTCAGCCCGATGACTTGGAAAAAATAAGGATTTACAGTAATTCAAATTTTGATTTATCGAAGAGTTAGTTTGTGTTAAGAAAAATGCGAAAACCTTTTTGAAAAAAGGTTTTCACACTTTCCAAAAACTTTCAAACATTTGGACTTGCTCCCGCAGCCCTTGCTCCGCTCTCCGTGCTCACAACGGGCATAAACAAATGAGGTGAACGGTATTCGAAGTGAGGACGTCACAAAAACTTTTACCAAATTGGTAAAAGTTTTTTGAAGGGGGTGCGGGGGAAATCTTTTTTTCAAAAAAGTTTCCCCCGCATAAATCTAAACACTCACATAAATCCCAATTTATAGATTGCAGAATTATGCAAAAATTTCCATAGGGGAGAATATGAAATAAAGTGATAATATGGGCGGTGAAATGTCGATAATAATCCTTGAAAAGAAAAAGGAGGAAATTTCTATGTTCAAAAAAATCTTAGCGATAATATTTTCGGCTCTTATTATATGCACCTGCTTCTCGGGCTGTGGGGGAGGGGGCGGCACTGCCGACGTACACGTTTTTTATTACACCTACAGCGACCCATATATATCAAGTGTCAGAAGTGCGCTTGATGCAAAGCTCAAGGAGGCGAATATCTCCTACCAGGATTACGACTCAAACACAAATCAGACTACACAGACAGAGCAGATACAGACCGCTATTACCAAGGGCGCGAAGGTATTACTCGTGAATATCGTAAATACCGGTTCTGACGATGCGGCAAACGGTATCGTCGCTCTCGCAAAGGCAAAGAATATTCCCGTTATATTTTTCAACCGTGAGGTCAGTGACAGCGTTATAAACAGCTATGACAAATGCGCCTTTATCGGAACTAAGGCAGAGGAGGCGGGAATACTTCAGGGTGAGATGATAGGAGAATATCTAACTGACAATTTTGAAAGGGTAGACCTTAACGGTGACGGAAAGATATCGTATATTATGTTCAAGGGCGAGGAAGGCAACAATGAGGCGATATACCGAACGAGATACAGCGTAGAGGAGGCTGACAAGATACTCGCTGCGGCATCAAAGCCCGCGCTTGTCTTCTATGATGCAAGCAATCCGAATAAGTATCTCGTTGACAGGAACGGACAGTGGTCTGCCGCCGCGGCTAACGAGTATATGAATACGGCACTGACCTCTTATAACGAAGCCAACAATAATATGATAGAGCTTGTCATATGCAATAATGACGGAATGGCAGAGGGAGCTATCTCGGCACTTAACGGCATAGGCTACAACACAGGGGAGGGCAAGAGTATTCCCGTATTTGGAGTAGACGCGACAAAGGCGGCGCAGGAGCTTATATCCAAAAAGAAGATGGCAGGCACTATAAAACAGGACGCCGACGGAATGGCAAGCGCTCTTCTTGATATAGCGAAAAACGGACTTGATGACTCGGCTTCTATTATGCAGGGTATGGATAAATACAACATTGACGAAAAGGTCGCGAAGATAAGAATAGAGTATTCCAAATTCTTGGGCTGAGTTTTTTCCACGGAGGAATAAATGACGGACGAGATATTACTTGAAATGCAAAATATATCCAAGGAATTTCCCGGAGTCCGCGCGCTTGACGGGGTCTCTCTAAAGGTCAGACATGGAACTGTCCATGCTCTGATGGGTGAAAATGGCGCGGGTAAATCGACTCTTATGAAATGTCTTTTCGGGATATATTCAAAGGATTCGGGCAAGATATTTCTTGAAGGTAGGGAGATATCCTTCAAAAATCCGAAGGACGCCCTCGAACACGGCGTGGCGATGGTGCATCAGGAGCTCAATCAAGCGCTCAAACGCAACGTTATGGACAATATCTGGCTTGGCAGATATCCCGTAAGGTTTGGTTTCGTCACATCGGAAAGAGAGATGTACAAAAAGACCGAAGAGATACTCTCCGAGCTTGGTGTAAACGTTGATCCGAGAACTGTAATGAGTAAAATGTCTGTGGCTCAGCGGCAGATGGTCGAGATAGCCAAGGCGGTGTCTTATCATTCGAAGATAATCGTTCTTGACGAGCCGACCTCCTCTCTTACCGAGCAGGAGGTCGAGCATCTTTTCGGAATAATCGATATGCTTAAAGCCAAGGGGTGCGGCATTATCTATATCTCTCACAAGATGGAAGAGATATTGAGAATATCCGACGATATAACGGTAATGCGCGACGGAAGGCATATAACCACCGAGCCTGCGAAGGATTTCACTATGGACAGAATAATAAAGCTGATGGTCGGAAGAGAGCTTACCAACCGCTTTCCGCCCAAAACCAATAAGCCGGGGGAGGTGCTTCTTGAGGTTAGGGGGCTATCTTCAAAATACAATCTCGTAAAGGACGTAAGCTTTGACGTTCGCCGCGGAGAGATAGTAGGCTTTGCAGGGCTTGCGGGCGCGGGGCGTACCGAAGTGATAGAAAATATTTTCGGTATCTCGGCAAGAGAAGCGGGGAAAATAGTCATAGGCGGCAGGGAGGCACGCAACAGAAATCCGAGAGAGGCGATAAGGAACGGCTTTGCACTTCTTACCGAGGAGAGAAGAAGTACGGGTATATTCGGAATTCTGAATTTGAGAGAAAATACCACTATATCGAGTCTTAAACGATATAAAAATAAGCTTGGCTCACTCGTTGGAGCCAAGCGTAAAAAAGACACCGATTGGGCAATTAAGGCTATGCGCGTCAAAACTCCCTCGCAGAAGACACAGATAAGAAGCCTGTCGGGTGGAAATCAGCAAAAGGTAATTCTCGGCCGATGGCTACTCACCGACCCCGAGGTGCTTATGCTTGACGAGCCGACGCGAGGCATAGACGTGGGGGCTAAGTTTGAGATATATCAGCTTATAATCGAGCTTGCCGAGAAGGGAAAATCGGTAATTATGGTCTCAGGCGAGCTTGGCGAGCTTCTCGGCGTCTGCGACCGAATATGCGTAATGTCGGGCGGACGGCTCGTCGGAGAGCTTGATGCGGCGACGGCTACTCAGGAAGAGATAATGGCTCTGGCGGCAAAAAATGTATAACGTGAAAGGAAACTGAAAATGACTGCACTACGAAAATACAAGGAAATGAGTCCCGCGGAAAAGAAAAATTACAGGCGGGAATTTATAATCAACAATTCACTTTATATTTTTTTGATTGCCGCTATCGTTGCCATAGGGTTTATAAGTCCCAATTTTCTGTCGGGTCCCTCGATAGTGAATATCATCTCTCTCTCTGCGGCAAATCTTCCTATCGCACTCGGTATCGCGGGGGCGATAATCCTCACGGGAACAGACCTTTCCGCAGGACGAATAGTGGGAGTCGTCGCCTGTGTGAGTGCGTCCTTGCTGCAGGCGTCGGGATATCCTAACAAGATGTTTCCCGAGCTCCCTACCTTTTCCTTGCCGCTCGTCTTTTTCATAGCTATACTGATAGGCGGTATCGTCGGTCTTATCAACGGATTCTGCACGGCAAAATTCAATCTTCACCCATTTATCGTAACTCTTTCCACACAGCTTATCGTTTACGGCGCGCTTCTTATGTATCTTATGAGCGGGAACAATAACGGTCAGTCTATTTCGGGACTTGATGCCTCATACTCAAATTTTATTACGGGAAGCTTTATATCTCTCGGAAGCACACCGATACCGAATTACGTCTGGTATGCTATTCTGATAACGGCGATGATGTGGTTTGTGTGGAATAAGACCGCGTTTGGCAAAAATATGTTCGCAGTCGGCTCAAATCCCGATGCCGCAAGCGTCTCGGGAGTTAACGTTAAGCTTGTGATAATGGCGGTATTTGCTCTTGCGGGAGTGATGTACGGAATTACGGGCTTTATCGAGGCGGCGAGAATAGGCTCTAATTCTGCGGCAACGGGACTTAATTACGAGCTTGACGCGATAGCCGCCTGCGTTATAGGCGGAGTCTCATTCGTGGGCGGTATAGGAAAGATAAGAGGCGTTATAATGGGAGTCGTGCTTTTGCGACTTATATTCGTCGGACTTACCTTTCTTAGTATCGACGCGAATATGCAGTATATCATAAAAGGACTTATAATCCTTATTGCCTGCGCGATAGATATGAGAAAATATCTGGTGAGAAGGTAAAAGTATGGAGAAAAATATATATTCGGGCACGAAGATAAGCGTCAGAGTCTTGAGTGCGGCTATATTCGTGGGTCTTGGCATACTTGGATTCCTTATTGCCTTTTTGTCGGCAAACGGCGGATTCGAGATAAGCTTTGATACGGGCGGCGGCAGTGACGTTGCTCCACAGCATCTTCGTTACGGAGACAGTATCGTCGAGCCGATGCCACCCGTTAAGGAAGGCGCGGAGTTCGCAGGGTGGTACACAGACCCCTCATTTAGCGAAAAATTTGATTTTGAAAGCGCGCAAGTGGAAAGCAGTATTACCGTCTACGCCGCGTGGAACGAGAACGATTGATAAATTGGGATTTATAGGTTAGATAGATTGCGTTAGGATTTTTATGAAAACCTTTTCGAGAAAAGGTTTTCAAACTTTCCCAAAGCTTTCCTTACGTTTTGAAATAGCTCCCGCACCCCTTGCCCCCCCCTCCGTGCTCACAACGGGCATAAAAACGTGAGGTGAGCGGCATTCGAAGTGAGGACGTCACAAAAACTTTTGCCAATTTGGTAAAAGTTTTTTGAA
>JAZNES010000176.1:0-2226 GCA_045588755.1 Eubacteriales bacterium
ATAGCGGTGGATGAGGTGTCAAAAAGCAAAGAAAACTCCTCATCCGTCACCTATCGGTGACACCTTCTCCCACAGGAGAAGGCTAATAGAGCATGCCATTTCGTAATATTAAACTCACCGATAAATCAAAATTTGAAAATATATTACTTGTTTTTTATAAACTCAAGAATAAGCCTTGCGTTCTTCTCTGCCGCGATGCTGACAAAGGTGGGATAATCGAGCTCAGCACTTCCGTCGGCCTTGTCGGAAACTGCTCTGACCACACAGAAGGGCAGCTCGTTAACGTAACAGACCTGACCTATCGATGCGCCCTCCATCTCACAGACAGCCGCACCAAAGGTATTTGCAATATTATCCTTTACTTCGCTGCTTGATACGAATTTGTCGCCCGAGGCAACAGTTGCCACGATATGACGGTAGCCCATAGAATCTGCCGCCGCATTTATCTGCTTTACAAGCTCCCTGTCGGCAGGTATCTTTACAATATTTATTCCCGAAATAAGTCCGACGGGATCTCCGAGCGCCGAGGTGTCCATATCGTGCTGAACGACGAAGTCCGATATCGCTATATCGCCTATATCGAGCTCGGCGCAAAGAGAACCGCCGACTCCCGTATTGATTATAAGCTCGACCCCATAGCGCAGGATCATACTCTGGGCGCAAAGAGCCGCGAAGACCTTCCCGATACCGCAACGGGCAACGACGACATCCTTCCCGTGTATCTTCCCCGAAAAGAAATCAATACCGCTTATTCTTTCCTTTTTTGCGCCCTCTATCTGCGAGATAAGAAGCTCTACCTCGCTCTGCATAGCACCTATTATTCCTATCATATCAAAGCACCGCCTTATATTTGAAATCTGTTTTTTTGTTTTTAAGCACCGCAAGAAATCTCTGTGCCTCAGCCTTTGCCGCCGCAAGACTGAGTCCTCTGTAATTTCCGCACTGCTTGCGCGCCGCGCCGAACATCTTACCCTCGTGCTTGACAATATCTTCAAGCACATTCATCACAGTTTTAAGCACGACCTCGTTGTCCGCATCACGCACGAGCAGATAAAAGCCCGTACGGCAGCCCATCGGACCAAAATATATAACGCTCTCACCGATGTCGGAGTTTCTTATATAGGTCGCGAACATATGCTCGAGCGAGTGCATAGTAAGATTATCCATATAATCTCCCATATTGGGACGGCGGGTACGCATATCGTAGGTCGTAACATCGCCGTCTATTCTTGAAATATATATCCCCTCGTCGATAAAATCGTGGTCAACCGTAAAGCTCTGTATAGTTTTCATTTTCCCTCCTGCATTCTTTCCTTTTGGCGTTTTGAATATATGCAACCGCAGTAATCCTGACGGTAAAGATCATATTTTTCCGAAAGGGCGCACGATATCTTATATCCGTTTCTCTTTTTGAAATCGGAAAAGAGATATTCCACTCCATACTCGTCCGAAAGGCTCTTGCCTATCTCATTGAGCCATTTTGCGTTTTTGTGAGGGCTTATAGAGAGTGTGGTGGTAAATAGCTCAAAGCCGTCCTCTCTCGCCTTCTGCGCCGTTTTTTCGAGTCTGAGGCGATAACACACAGCACACCTCGCTCCACCCTCGTCATAGTCCTCCATTCCCTTCACCGCAGCCTCAAAGACCTCGGGCTCGTAATTCTCAACGATTATCTCGGGAAGCCTTGCCATCGGCATCTCACGACAAAGTCTTTTGAGCTCCTTTGCGCGAAAATCGTTCTCGCTCTCGGGTGAGATATTGGGATTGTAAAAGTATAGGGTTATATCGAAATACTCCGAAAGATAGCTGAGAACGTAGCTCGAGCAGGGCGCACAGCAAACGTGCAGAAGCAAACGGGGCAGCTCCCCGCTTTTCTTTATCTCTTCTATTTTCTTGTCAAGCAATAACTGATAATTTGTCTTTTGTTCCATAACGCTTCCCTTTTTCGTCGTTTAACTTATTGTAACATAAATTTTTAGTTTTGACAAGCACCTAAATATTCTAACTTGAAATTTTGATTTATCGGTGAGTTAGTTTGCGTTAGGATTTTTTTGAAAACCTTTTCGAGAAAAGGTTTTCATGCTTTCCCAAAGCTTTCCTTACATTTTAGGGATAGCTCCCGCAGACCTTGCTCCGCCCTTACGTGCTCACAACGGTCATTAAAAAATGAGGTAAGCGGTATTTAGAGTGAGTACGTAACAAAAACTTTTACCAATTTGGTAAAAGTTT
>JAZNES010000177.1:0-2012 GCA_045588755.1 Eubacteriales bacterium
AGAGGAAGGGACAAAATACACCCTTGGAGATATAATTCCCGCGCTTTTTTCGGAGCATATCTGTCTGAGAATGTCCTGCGCCGCTCTCGGAGCATTTATCATAAGCATCTATAGACTGACCGAGGGCGGATTTTTATATTACGATCTTTACGGGGCGTTAGTGTCAATATTAGTCGCTCCGATAGCGACCGTAATTTTTTCGTGGTGGCTCTGCAGAGAAAGTCTTACAAACGACAGACTCTCATTTCTTTCGTTTTGCTCTCTTTGCGCCGTATTTGTCTTTTGCTCGCGGGATATCTCGATACTCGGACTGTCGCTCTCACTTTGCGCCGCAACGGCTCTGACGCTTTATTTCGTCAGAAAAAAGGGGATCTTGCAGGGAATAGTCATAGGAGGGCTTTGCGGCTTTGCTTACTCTCCCGTAATATCTGTCCTTTTTATTCTCGCGGCAATATTTTCGGGCCTTCTTTTTCGGGTCTCGGCGTTTTTTGCCTGCTTTTCCGCGGTCTGTGTCGGACTTGCCTTTGGAATATACGCAAAGGGGCTCAGCGCGCTTTCGGAGATCTTTCCCTCACTGCTTTTTAGCGCGCTTATATTTTCTGTAATAGACAAGCTCTATCTCTCGGGCGAGAGAGTGTCGATAAAGGAAACACTTCGAGAAGAAAAGGTCAAGATACTTTCAAGAAAGGAATCACAGTGCGAGCTGCTTGGCGAGGAAGCGCTTGACGCTGTCATACTCGGCAATACAAGGCAGAGAATAAAGACGATGTGCGAGACCTTTCTCTCACTCTCCTCGCTCTTTTACAGCCTGAGCGAGAGAATGAAAAACCCTGCCTCGTCAGACCTCAAGCAGATATGCGACAGTGCCTTTGATGTTCATTGCCACGCTTGTGACGCAAGATGCGAATGCTGGGAGGTCGAATACGCAAATTCTCTTGCCTCGGTAAGCAGACTTCCGTCAGTACTTTCACAGAACGGAAGGATAACGAAGGACGATATCTCAAAAAGAATGTACGAGCGTTGCCAGGCTATGCCCGAGATAATAGATCAGATAAACAGAAATTCGATGCTCCATACCCAACAGCTCATAATCGGAGATAAGACCGAGATATTCGCGCTTGATTACGAGTCGATATCCGAGCTTTTGTCTGAGAGTATGGTCGAGCAGAACGAGGATTTTGAGATAGACGAGAGCTTTGCCAAGGAAGCGTCGGAGCGACTTTGCGACGAGGATATAGATATCTGCGCCCTGCTTGCTTACGGGGGCATATTGCGACGGAATATAATACTCCGCTCCGATAAAAAGAGTGAGATCTATTCGAGGATAGAGGATATAAAGGCGATCCTTGAGGAGCTTTGCGGCTTTGTTCTTGCGTACGAGATAAGAGATTTCGGCGAACGCGGGGCAGAGGCACTTTTCAAAAATGCCGCGCGTTATAGCGTTGAATACGCAAAGAGAAGCATCAAGGCAGAAGGAGAGGACGGCTTTTGCGGAGATACGGTAAACGTTTTCGAGGGCGGAAAGGAAAAATTTTATTCTCTTATAAGTGACGGAATGGGCTCGGGCAGAGAAGCCGCGCTGACCTCGGGGATATGCTCGGTCTTTCTCTCAAAGCTTCTGTCGAGCTCGTCAAACTGTGCCGTGGCATTAAAGATGCTCAACGGATTTCTTCGGAATAAGGGAAGTGGAAGCATGCACGAATGCTCGGCGACCGTCGACCTTATGGAGCTTGATATGATAAACGGAAAGGCGGTATTTTATAAGGGCGGAGCCGCGCCGAGCTATATCTGGCGAGGAGAAAATCTCTTTAAGCTTCGTTCGAACAGCGCGCCTCTCGGTATAATCAAGGAGCTTGACGTAAAGAAGATAAGCTTCGATATCGGCGAGGGGGATATTATCGTTATGGTAAGCGACGGAGTCACCCAGTCGCGCGAGGAATGCCCGTGGCTCTTTGAGCTTCTTCGCGAGAAGGTAGAAAGCGAAAGCGTCGCCTCTCTTTGCGATATGATAG
>JAZNES010000178.1:0-4516 GCA_045588755.1 Eubacteriales bacterium
AAAAGATAGCGAAAGAATGGTTTTGTGAAAGGCTCCCTCCGGGAGGGAGCTGGCGCGAAGCGACTGAGGGAGAGTGCGGTACGATAAAAATATCAAGTTTAAACTCGCGTAGGCTCCTTCCGTCACGCTGTCGCGTGCCACCTCCCTCTCGGAGGGAGGCTATGGTGAAACCCGTTTACGGGTAGCAAGTAGTGATTGCATGGCTGTCAGGCCAATAAAAAGCGCACTTGTGCGCAGCCAGTAGTATTAGGGCTATGCCCGAAACTGAAATACCACCCGCTGTGGCGGGTGGATATTTATTTGATTAAAATTTTACTCAGTCGGCGGCATATGACATTTTTTTCAAAAACGATATGATAAAATTGAGATAAAGAAATCTGACGGCAGAAAAATCAAGGAGGAAAAAATGATAGGAAATAAAGGCTGTGGTTTTGAATGGAGCTTTGAGGATCGAGCGCTTACCGTTGTATTAAAAGGGGAGATAGATCATCACAGCGCAGTATCGACGCGCTCTATGATAGATGCGAAGATATATGAGCTAAGACCCCGTGATCTGTGTATAGACCTGTCAGGGATCGATTTTATGGACAGCTCGGGACTTGGTCTGATTATGGGACGGTACGCCCTTATGAAGAAAATCGGGGGTGATTTTTGGGTTTTGAACCCCACTGAGCGCATTTTGAGGATATTTGAGCTTGCGGGGCTGGGAAAGATAATAGAGATAAAAAATGAAAAAGGAGATAAAGAAAATGAAGGAAATGCTCAAAATTAAAGGCTCTGCCTCGTCGGGCGCAAACGTTATAAATGAGATAAGCTTTAAGCTACCTTCACTATCGGTCAACGAGGGCGCGGCAAGAGCTATTTGCGCTACCTTCTGCGCTCAACTTGATCCCACCGCTACAGAGATAGCCGACGTGAAATGCGCGGTATCCGAGGCGGTGACAAACGCGATAGTTCACGGCTACCGAGATAGAATAGGAATTATTTACATAACGGTTAAGATATGCAAGGACAGGATAATCAGAATCGACATAAAGGATCGCGGTTGCGGAATAGCCGACGTCAAAATGGCGCGTCAGCCTCTCTTTACGACCGACGCTGAAAACGAAAGAAGCGGAATGGGATTTACCGTTATGGAAAGCTTTTGCGATCGGGTAAGAGTTACCTCAAGGCTTAATAAGGGAACGACTGTTTCCCTTATCAAGAGGTTCTCCGAGCGTTGATAACACTTAAGGGGGAAGCTATGCAGGCGGCAGGGGACAAGCAGGAATATGAGAATAATCACAGTCTTATATATATTGCTCAATTCGGCGAGGAGAATGAGTCAATGCGGGCGACCGAGACGCTCATAGAGAGCAATAAGGGACTTGTCCGAAGCATAGCGGTGCGCTTTCGGGACAGGGGACTTGATTTTGATGACCTTATGCAGATAGGGACTATCGGAATGCTCAAAGCCATAAGGAGCTTTGATCTCGAGCGGGGTACGTCTTTTTCCACATATGCCGTTCCGCTTATTTTCGGTGAGATACGAAGATGCCTCAGGGACGAGGGACTTATAAAGGTCGGCAGATATTATAAAAAGCTTGGGGCAGACCTTATGAATGCCAAGAATAGAATACTTGCCGAGGAGGGACGGGAAGCGAGGATCGAGGAGCTTGCCGCGATCGGAGGTGTTTCTGCCGAAGAAGCCGCGGCGGCAATAGATGCCATATCTCCGATTGCCTCGCTGTCCGATAACGTTTACGGTGAGGAGGGAGTCACACTTGAGGGTACGATACCCGACGAGGAGGCGTCAAGTGAAATGGAGCGTATTTGCGATAGGATAGCACTCGGTCAGGCTATATCAAAAATGCCGCAAATGTGGCAGAAAATAGTGCTTTTGCGCTTCTACAGAAATATGACGCAGAAGCAGACAGCCTCAAATCTTGGACTGACTCAGGTAAAGGTGTCGCGAGAAGAAAAAAAGATAGTTGATTTTCTGAGAGCCGAAATGGTAAGATAATATTGCGCCGCACAAAAGTGCGGCGTTCTTTTTGTGCAAAAATATATTGACCTTTCTTACTTAAAGTGATATAATTATAAGTTGTATAAAATATAAAAACGAGGTGACTGTAATGACTAAAATAGATATCATTTCAGGATTTTTGGGAGCTGGTAAGACCACCCTTATAAACAAGCTTATAAAAGAGGCTTACAAGGGTGAAAAGCTCGTTCTTATCGAAAATGAGTTTGGAGATATAGGAATTGACGGCGGATTTTTGCAGGAGTCGGGAATAAATATCACCGAGATGAATTCGGGATGTATCTGCTGCTCCCTCGTAGGAGATTTTGCGGACGCGCTGAGAAAGGTAATAAAACAGTATTCTCCCGACAGAGTTCTTATTGAACCCTCGGGCGTCGGAAAGCTCAGCGACGTTATCTCTGCCGTTAAGAATGCAGATCTTACGGGCGTTACACTTAACAGCTTTGCCGTTGTTGTCGACGCGGGAAAATGTAAGATGTATATGAAGAATTTCGGTGAGTTTTTCAACGATCAGATAGAGAGTGCGGGCTGTATTATTTTCAGCCACACCGACAAGGTCAGCGCGGACAAGCTCGCAGAGGCTGTCCGACTTGTCCGCGCTCACAATGAGAAGGCTCACATGATAACCACGCCCATTGTCGAGCTTTGCGGTAAGGATATTCTTGATGCCATCGAGCAAAAGAATTCGATCGAGGCAGAGCTTGATGAAATGATGGAGCACGAGCATCACCATCACCACGAGCACGACGAGCACTGTGACTGCCACGAGCATCACCATCACCACGAGCACGATGAACACTGCGACTGCCACGAGCATCACCATCACCACGATCACGACGAGCACTGTGACTGTCACGAGCATCACCATCATCACCACGCAGATGAAGTATTTACAAGTTGGGGCAGGGAAACTGTTCGCTCCTTCAAGTATGAAGAGTTAGAGAGTATACTCTCAGAGCTTGAAAATGACGAGAAGTACGGCTTCATTCTGAGAGCCAAGGGAATAGTTCCTTGCAGCGACGGAAGGTGGATACATTTTGATTACGTTCCCGGTGAGCAGGATATAAGATACGGAGGCTCAGCAGTTATCGGAAAGCTTTGCGTGATCGGTTCAAAGATAGATGAAGATGCCATTTGTGAGCTTTTCGGTGTTAAATAAAATTTCTTTTTTGGAGAATTGGATATGAAAATTCCGGTATATTTGTTTACAGGCTTCCTTGAAGGCGGAAAGACCTCTCTTATTCAGGAATCCCTTTGCGATAAGCGCTTTAATACAGGTGAAAAAACACTTCTTCTTATGTGCGAGGAAGGAGAGGTAGAGCTTGATCCGACTCACTTTTGGGGACAAAACGTAAATATTAAAACGATAGAGAGTCCCGAGGAGCTCACAAGAGAAAATCTTTGTGAAATGGTTAAGAACCGCAGGCTTGACAGAATAATAGTAGAGTATAACGGCATGTGGCTTCTCGAAAAATTTTACGAGGCAATGCCTGCCGATTGGTTTATATACCAAAACGTTACTATATGCGATGCTTCCACCTTTGTAAGCTATAACGCGAATATGCGTCAGCTTATGTACGACAAGATATGCGGCAGTGAAATGGTCGTTCTCAACCGCACTCCCGACGATATTGACAAGGACGAGATACACAAAATTATCAGAGGTATATCCCGCCGCGCCGCAATAGTATACGATTATCCCGACGGACACGTTGAATATGACGATATTGAAGATCCGTTGCCCTTTGACGTAAATGCCGACCTCATTGAAATAGCCGACGAGGACTATGCGCTCTGGTATCGCGATCTTTCCGAAAATATGGCGGCATATAATGGAAAAAGTGTCAGATTCAAGGGACTTTGCGCCCGTAACAGCGCCGTTGACAAGAGAATGCTTCTCTCGGGACGTCATATAATGACCTGCTGTCAGGACGATATCCAGTTTGGTGGACTCGCCTGCATTTTCAAAAATCCTCCGGCACTTGATACGGGAGATTGGGCAGTAATAAAGGGAAAAGTCAAAATCGAAAAAAATAAGCTCTATCGCACCGACGGCCCCGTCGTCTACGTTGAGGATTATTCCTTGACAAGCGCGCCCAAGCAAGAGGTGGCAACGTTTTATTGAAAAAAACAGACCGAAAGGTCTGTTTTTTTACATTTATTTATCGGGATATATGATAAGAAAAAACAAATAATAATTATACGCATCAAAAACAAGGAGGCGTATATGAAAAATATTACGAAATATATTTCTCTTTTTTTAGTTGCTTTGATATTTTCTTCTTGCTTTGCGGGGACGGTATCAGCCGAAGGACATTCGTGGTATTGCAAGCGCAACAGTGAGCACAAACAGCCGTTGTGCGATCCGAATATGAGCTTTATAGAAAAATATGGCGGCGTTTACGTTGATAAGGAGCACGTAGATGATTCCGAAGAAAAGGTGGTATATCTTACCTTTGACGCGGGATATGAAAACGGAAATATAGCAAAGAT
>JAZNES010000179.1:0-3405 GCA_045588755.1 Eubacteriales bacterium
TGCCGCTGCCAAGGCTGCTAAGACCGTTGTTTGGAACGGTCCCATGGGCGTATTTGAGAATCCCACTTTGGCAAAGGGCACCATCGCTGTTGCACAGGCTTTGGCTGACTCCGACGCAGTGACCATCGTCGGCGGCGGTGACTCCGCAGCAGCTTGCGAGCAGCTCGGATTTGCTTCGAGAATTACCCACATCTCGACCGGTGGCGGTGCTTCTCTTGAATTCCTTGAGGGCTTGGAGCTTCCCGGTATAGCTTGCCTTATGGACAAATAATAAGCGAGGACTCCCGACTATGAATACAGCAAAAAGAAGAACCGTTATCGCGGGAAACTGGAAAATGAATTTCACTCCCTCGCAGGCAAAGGCTTTTATTGATGAGATAAAGCCTATGGTAGCAGGGAAGGATAATTGTGATATCATATTCTGTGCTCCTTACGTAACCATTTCTGCGGCTATGGAGGCTGCAAAGGGAAGCAATATAAAGATCGGAGCAGAGAACGTTCACTACGAGGCAAAGGGCGCGTTTACCGGTGAGGTTTCTGCCGAGATGCTTCGCGAGATAGGCGTTGAGTACGTTATTATCGGTCACAGTGAGCGCCGTCAGTATTTTGGCGAGACAGATACTACCGTTAATCTTCGTACCAAGGCTGCTCTTGCGGCTGGAATGAAGGTCATTCTCTGTCTTGGCGAGGTTAAGGAGCAGCGCCTTTCGGGTATCACCAAAGAGGTGGTTTCTATGCAGACAAAGCTCGATCTTGAGGGAGTAAGCTCAGATGACGTTAAGAACGTTATCATTGCATACGAACCCGTTTGGGCTATCGGTACAGGACTTACCGCTACTCCCGAGCAGGCTGAGGAGACCTGTGGACAGATAAGAGACGCTCTTGCTGAGATATACGGCGAGGACGTTGCCGAGTCTATCACTATTCAGTACGGCGGTTCTATGAACGAAAAGAACGCGGCCGAGCTTTTGGCAAAGCCCAACGTCGACGGCGGACTTATCGGAGGAGCTTCCTTGATAGCTTCTAAGTTTACCGCTATCGTTGATGCGGCTCAATAAAATATGACTTTAATGCACCGTCAAAATATGGCGGTGCATTCTGCTTTTTTAATTGACTTTATCTTTTTGATGTGATATAATTATCATATAGAATTTTGGGAAAATTTCAAAAAGGGAAAAATCAAAATATGGCAAAATACAGAATTGGAAGAATAAACGACGAGATGCAGAAGGAGCTTTCGGCAATACTCCGAGAGGTAAAAGATCCAAGAGTAAGCTCTGCATTTATAAGTATAATCGCGGTCGACGCGACACCTGACCTTAAATATGCAAAGGTCTTCTATTCGGCACTCGGAACAGAGAAAAAGGAGATAGCAAAGGGGCTTAAATCCTCGGCGGGATATATAAGAAGACAGCTTGCTCAGAGCATGAATCTCAGAATGACCCCCGAGCTTACCTTTATCGAGGACCATTCGATAGAGCACGGTGCTCATATATCAAAATTGCTCGAAAGTATTGAATTCAGCGATGATACGACCGAGCAGGACGAAGACAACGAGGATTGATCTGTCTGAAAAGAGGGAGAGCATATGAACGGATTCAGCCGCATTTCTTTTGATGAGCTTTGCAGTCGTATATGCGAAAAAAAGAGGACTCTTATCGTTTACAACGTCAACTCAAACGCCGATGCCGTTGCCTCAGCGTTTGCATTGAAAGAGCTTCTCGGAATGATGGGTATACCTGCCTTTTGCGCGTGCTCAAATGAAGTTCCCGAAAAATTGAGATTCATTTGTGAATCCTTGCAGGGAAGCGTGCTTCTCGACGAGGAGCTCTTAAAAGATCACGATCAGGTCATAAGCATCGGAGCTCAAAGTTATGAGGAGCTTGGAGAAATATATTCCTTATTGCGCAAAAATATCGATCTGATGATAGACGTGCATCCTTCTGTCTCTCCGTTCGCCGATCATTACCTTTGTGATAAAGCTTCGTCGCTTGCGGAGGTGGTCTTTGATATCGCAAAGGCGCTTAAGGAGAGAGGACGGATCTTTGAGATATACAGTGAGGTCTTAAGTCTTATATATACGGGACTTGCGGCGGCAACAAATTGCTTTGCTTCATCTGTTACAAACCAGAGTTCACATCTTGTAGCCGCAGAGCTTATTGGCGCGGGAGTAGATACCACTCAAATACACAATCTTCTGTTTGCCAATAAGGATATCAAGCAGATCAAGGCAGAGAGCGAAGTGGCGCACCGCCTTAATTTCTACGCTGGCGGTAAGATAGCTATTTCCTCTGTTCCTTATTCAAGTAAATACTCACTCGGACTTAGCGATCTGTCGATAGAGACGGCGGCAGAGCTTCCTTTTTCAATATTTGGAGTGGAAATATCCGCATTGATATATCAACCGCAGCCGAACGGATGCTTTAAGGTGTTTCTTCGCCTTCCAAAGAATATCGATATACGTGATTCCTGCGGTGATATATCGGGGGCGCGTATAACGGGGAATTGCGAGCTGACGGTAACCTCTGATATGAGTATAAATGACCTTGAAAGATCCCTTTCAAGTGTGCTTAAAAGGCTTCTTAATAACAATTAAAATAATTAAGATCGGGAAAAGAAAACGCTTATTGCGCTCCTTTCCCGATTTTTTGTTGCGCGAAGTCAAAATAAGGTTTTGAAAGACGATTTTTTAGCCTATAAATATCCTTAAAATGCCAATTATCTATTGACTTGAGGGGAAATTTATGGTATCATAACAATGTATGGAAATATATATCTCATTGAGGAAGGTTTTTCTAATTTATGAGTAACGTTAAAGCAGATAAGTGTTCCTACAAGCTCTTGGGCTTGGATATTGGAACTACCTCATTGAAGGCAGCCGTTTTTGACGGTGAGGGAAAAAGACTTGCAGTCCGTTCGGTCGATTATACACTTGATACAGACGCCCAAAGCGGCTTTATTGAGTTTAACGCCGACGAGTACGTAAGAATGTGTGTTTCGGTAATTGATGAGCTCTTGAAGGAGTGCGGTAAGATAGACGCGCTTTCGATAGATACTCAGGGCGAAACTCTTATTCTTGCAGATGAAAACGGAAACGCGCTTTGTCCCGCAGTAGTTTGGCTTGATAACAGAGCTACTGTTGAGGCTGAGCAGATAAAAGAAAAATTCGGTAACAAGAGGGTATACGAGATCACAGGACAGCCCGAAATAACAGCAGGCTGGCCCGCTTCAAAGCTTTTGTGGTTCAAAAATAACAAGCCCGAAATATTTGCAAAGACTAAGAAGATATTTATGCTTGAGGATTGGATACTCTATAAGCTCAGCGGAAACTTCGTAACCGAGCCTACTATCCAGTCATCAACTATATATCTTGATATAACCAAGACCGAGTGGTGGCCCGAGATG
>JAZNES010000180.1:0-9156 GCA_045588755.1 Eubacteriales bacterium
CAATTTGGCAAAAGTTTTTGTGACGTCCTCACTCTAAATACCGCTCACCTCATTTGTTTATGCCCGTTGTGAGCACGGAGAGCGGAGCAAGGGCTGCGGTAGCAAGACCAAATGTTTGAAAGTTTTTGGAAAGCGTGAAAACCTTTTTTCAAAAAGGTTTTCGCATTTTTCTTAAAGCAAACTAACTCTTCGATAAATCAAAATTTGAAATTATCAACCGTATTACGTCACATAATCACTTAAAAATTTTCTGTCTTGAGACAAGCTGAGACTTTCTAAGACGGTTTGGGACTTATTGGGGGCGTAAAATCCTATTGCACAGATAAAGAGCAAAAGGAGGTGGAACTATGAATGCCACATAACGATTGCTCCGCGATGATTGAAGAGGTCTGCAAGACAGGTTCTCTTGATATGCTCGCGGAGGAATATATTTTTTCGTGCTGTATTTTTGAAAAAAAGGAGAATGAAAACGAAGGTGAAAAGAAGAAAGCCAAGTCTAAAAAAAGCAGATTTCCAAATCTCGCAGGCTTTTGCAGATACTGCGGGATCGGGCAGCGGGAATACGACGCCCTCGCTAAAAAATATCCCGACGAGTTTGAAAAGCTTGCAGCTATCCTTGAGGATGAGGCACTCAATTCGGAAATTTCTCCGTCGCTTCTTGCGACGTATCTTAAACGGCGGCTCGGTTACGGCGACGCCCCCTCCCCCTCGGGCAGCGACGTCGATATCGGACAGCTTAAACTCGTTTTCGAGCACGATATTTTTGAGGACGGAGAATAAGAATGGAAAGCGCCCCTGCCGAGCGTAAGATCCTTATCGGAGGAGTTCCAAACGAAAAGCAAAAGCTTTTCTTTGCCTCACGGACGAGATTTACCGCATACGGCGGAGCAAGAGGCGGCGGAAAATCGTGGGCACTTCGAAGAAAACTCGTAGCAATGTGTCTGAGATACGACGGAATAAGAGCGCTTATAGTCAGACGCTCACTGCCCGAGCTCAAATCGAACCACGTTATTCCCTTTCTGAAGGAATACGGAGAGATACTTAGCTACAAGGAATCAGACAAATGTCTTGTCTTTCCGAATTCAAGCCGTATATTTTTCGGATATTGCGCCTCTGACAGAGATGCTCTGCGTTATCAGGGACAGGAATACGACGTTATCGCCATTGACGAGGCAACGCAGCTGAGCGAATACAGATTTTCAATTTTCAAGGCCTGTCTGCGTGGCGTGGGTGATTATCCCCGTCGTATGTATCTGACCTGCAACCCCGGCGGCATCGGACACAGCTGGGTAAAAAGAATTTTCGTTGATAGAGATTTTCGTGCCGACGAGGACCCGAACGACTATTCCTTTATACCTGCATTTGTTTATGATAACGCAGTTCTCAGTGCCGCCGATCCCGACTACGTCCGTTCTCTTGAAAGTCTGCCGCAAAAATTGAAGGACGCCTGGCTATACGGCAAATGGGACGTCTTTGAAGGACAGTTCTTCCCCGAATTCGATACCGATATTCACGTATGCGGCAGATCTGCTATCCCACAAAAAATCAGACGCTTTGCCGCCTTCGATTACGGTTTCGACCGTCTTGCCACACTCCTTCTCGGAATAGACTCCGACGGCGTCGTGTACGTTACCGACGAGTACTGCGAATCGGGACTTACTCTCTCAGAGGCGGCAAGAAGGATAGGAGAGCTATGCCGAGGAAAAGAGATAGAGTATGCGGTGGCATCTCCCGATCTTTGGAACAGGCGTCAAGACAGCGGAAAAAGCGGATTTGAGATCATGCAAAGCGAGCCTCATATGCCCCCTATGATGCGCGCTGACGATCGAAGGATCCCGGGCTGGCGAGTCGTACGTGAATATCTCTCGTCTCGGGAATCACCTCCAAGGTTGAAAATTTGCTGCTCCTGCGGGGAGCTTATTCATTGCCTGCCAGCACTTCTCTGCGACTCAGAGCGACCCGAGGACGCATCAAGTCAACCCCATTCGATAACGCACGCCCCCGAGGCTTTGCGTTATGCGCTAATGTCAAGGATCACACCGCCCGAAACCGAAAGCTCTGATTTCTCTTTTGTCACCAAGCAAAAGAAGAGCTACTACACCTAAACCGAAAAGCTCTTCATCTGTGCAAAAATTATAAGGCGACGGGCAAAGCCTTGTCGCAGAATGGAGATTTATGTCAACTTTCAAAAACAAGAACTCTATTGCCGAGGCTCAATTTAAGCACTTTGAGGGCATCGATAGGGCGAAGCCCATCGGCGACCTTTCTTCCGCATACGATATGGAAAATTTCAGAGTTATGCCCGACACCTCACTTGAAAAAAGGTGCGGATTCGCCCCTTTGTGCAAATTTAACGGTAAGATCCGAGGCATTTGGTCGGGCAACGTCGGCGCTGACACAGTCACCTTTGTAATACACGGTAATACCGTCTCGGTCCGTTCCCAAAATGATAGCTCCTTTTGGGAGATGGGTACTCTCTCTACCTCTGAGGGCTTTGCTGACTTCATATTCTATGACAGTCGACTCTATATCAATGACGGCGCTGAATTTTTCTGGGTGACAAAAGATAAACTCACCCCCGTCAATGCCTATATTCCTCTTATAGGTGTCAATTGGAGAAGCGGAGTCGTCGGAAGCGAATACGAGCCTTTGAATTATCTTACAGGACGCTTCAGAATAACCTACTACGTGGATAAGCCCGTTATATATCTTTGCACAAAATATGCAATAAAGAGCATCGATGCGGTATACGTAAACGGTTTGATGCGTTTAGGAGATACCTATTTTTACGACGAGCAATTCGGCACTTTGTGCGTGTTAGATCTTGAGGTTGGCGACAGTGTTCAAGCTTTTTTCACTGTTGCAGACTATGTGTTTGACGTCAAAAAAGTCCTCTCTTACAGAAGGCATGCGATCTACGGGACTAACGACAACAACCGTCTTTTCCTCTTTGGCGGCGCTAACGACAATATGATACTCGGCACAAAAAAGGTAGATCCCGTGCGAGTAGAGGATTACAGCTGGCTCTATCCCGATACCCTGCCAATTTATATGCCTCGCTCCAACGAGATGACACTCGGTCAGGAAGCCCAAAGAATAACAGACGTATGCCGACACCACGACAGACTTCTTATATTCACGGATACCGACACCTGGATGATATCGAACCCCGCGGAATACGGAGAGACTCTTGACGCAACTATCATAAATTCCCACAACGGCTGTACCTCGCCAAACGGTTCGATCCTTTGTATGAACGATCCCATATGCGTAAGTAACGGTACTATCCTGCGTTGGATCCGTAATACAGAGGAGCTTGACGAATCAAGTGCAGAGAGCATATCCCGAAAGATAGACTCTCTGCTCGACGATTCATTTTTCCACAATGCCGTTCCCTTTCTTAACCGAAAGAATTCCGAGATCTTTTTCTTCGAGCCCTCCTCAGAGGCGGGAATTATATGGGTATATAATTTCATCTCGGGAAATTGGTATAAATTCAGCGGAATATGCGCCGAAGCCTTCTTCGAGTATAACGGCAAGGTAGGATTTTATAACGGAGATACGCTTTATATATTCGATGAAGCCTTCAAGCACGACCAAATATCCGACGAAGCCGCACCGCGAGAGATAGTAGCTTATTACGAAAGTCAGCCCTTGGATTTCGAAGCATCTCCTTACAAAAAAAAGATTTTCGCAATAACGCTTGACGCAGATTTCGATAAAGGCTCTATCATTGCTGAATGTATTTGCGAGGATGAGGCGATCTGCAAGACGGTCCTCAGCGCTCCAAACGAATTTATCACAGGCACAAGCAAACGTTTGACATCGCCAAGATTCAGCCATACAAAGCTTCGATTGACAGCGAAGGGAGAAGCACGTCAGAGAATACACAAGGCTACCCTTTTTGCAAAAGTATAACTACAAAAGAAAGGTAAAAACAAAATGAGTTTCAAAACAAAAGCCTGGGAACAGTATGAGGCAGGTATTCAGCACAAGCGCAGGATCGGACTCTATGAGACGGTGCGCTCAAACGAGCGTTTTTTCAGAGGAGATCAGTGGTATGCAAGCTCGGCAGAAGACCTCCCCAAGCCTGTTTTCAACGTAATAAGAAGAATAGCGGATTATCTCATCTGCTCGATAGCATCATCGGATATTTCTATCAGATATTCCGCAGAAAATCTTCCCTTTATTCAGAATACAGAAGAATCAGCCGCGCTTCTCGAGTGCCTTGACGGGATCAATAAAAACGTCGCTCTCCGTTGGGAAAAGAATAAGATGAATAAGAAGATATACTCTGCGCTCTCAGACGCGGCACTTAGCGGTGACGGTATATTCTTCTGTTATTGGGATCCGTCTATAAAAAGCGCGCAGGAATACGACGGTGATATTGCTACCGAGGTCATCGATAACGTAAACGTCTTCCCTGCTGATGTAAATCTTGCCGATATTCAGTCGCAGGAATATATTATTCTTTCGGGAAGAGCAAACGTCCTTGCCTTGCGAGAGGAAGCAAGACAGAATGGAGTAAGTGAGCGAGAAATAAAAAATATTCTCCCCGACTCGGTAGAAAATACAGGTGCGGGAGATATGTCGAACTACGAGCTTGACTGCGATGGAAGCGAAAAGGCGACCTATATAATCAAGTTTTGGAAAGAAAACGGCCGAGTTATCTTTGAAAAATCGACACGAAGCTGTATCATACGCCGCGTGCATACCGATTGCAAGCTCTATCCTCTGGCTTATTTCAATTGGTACAGCACAAAAAACAGCTTTCACGGAAGCGCACCTATAACCTCCCTTGTTCCCAACCAGAAATATATAAACCGTGCCTACGCCATGGCAATGAAGCATATGACCGACACGGCATTTTCCAAGGTTGTTTACGATAAATCAAGGATCCCCGAGTGGACAAACGGCGTCGGAGAGGCAATAGCGGCCCTCGGCGGCGGAAATATATCGGATGCAGTATCCGTTCTCGGTGTAGGAAAGATGCAGGACGAGTATCTCGAACTTATAGAGAGCAGCGTCGAGGTCACAAAAGACCTTATGGGAGCTACCGAATCGGCACTCGGCGACGAACAGGCGCTAAACACAAGTGCCATTATTGCTCTTCAAGAGACCTCTCGGATCCCTCTCCAGCAGGTGCGCGTATCGGTCAATCAGTGCATCGAGGATCTTGCTAATATCTGGGCGGATATGATGTGCGCCTATTATCCCTCCGAGAGACTGCTCAGCGGCAAGGAAGACGGTCAGATCAAATGCTTCTCGGTAGATTTCGATCTGCTCAAAAACGCGATCCTATGCGCGCAGGTCGACGTTTCCGAGATCAGCCGATACAGCGCCGCCGGAGCGCAAAGTATGCTTGACAAGCTCCTTGAGGGAGGGCATATCACTCCCGCAGAATACGTCAAGAGATTGCCAAGCGGTCTTATTGCCAACCGCGAGGAGCTCATAGAGATCCTTACCCGAAGAGAACGACAGAAAGGAGAACAGATATCATGACAGACGAGATCTTGAAGCTCGAAACGCAAGGAGCCGAAGTCGAGCTTCCGAGCGAAACAGAATTCATTGAAGAAGCCGATATACCCGAAGACCTGCCCGTAGCCGAAGAGTCGGCGTCCGACACCTCTGATACACGATCAGAGATCGATGAGGTACAGACCCTAAAAAACGAAATAAACGAGCTTCGACGTCAGCTTGACGAGAGGCAGGGCTATTTTGACCGTATGAGTCGCGAGATCGGGGAGTTCTCCTCTCTCTTCCCCGAAAAAGCTCTTTCCGAGATCCCCGACAGCGTATGGAACGAGGTGCGTTCGGGCATACCCCTCGCAGCCTCCTATGCCCTGTATGAAAAAAAGCTCGACGCGAGCCGAGAGAGAGCCGAAAAGGTAAATCAGAAGAACAAAGAAAGCTCGACGGGAGCTATAGGTCGCACGGCGGTCGAGGGCTTCTTCACGCCCGACGAGGTAAGAGCAATGTCGCGCGAGGAGATCAAAAAGCATTATCCTAAAATCATAGAATCCATGAAAAAATGGAATTAAATCAACTTAAAGAAAGGAATTATTTATTATGGCTATTTCTAATTTTATCCCTACAATATGGAGTGAAAATCTTTTTTCTGAGCTTGACAAGCAGTACATAGCAGTCTCAAACTGTAACAGAGAGTTTGAGGGCGACATCAAGAATAAGGGCGCCGTCGTAAAAATCTGCGGCGTAGGCGAGGTCGAGATAAAGGACTACACCAAGAACACCGATATGTCGGTGGCACAGGCACTTTCGGACACCGTCAAGGAGCTCTCTATCGATCAGGCTAAGTACTTCAACTTCCAGATAGACGATATCGACAAGGCACAGTGTTCCCCCAAGCTTATGAACGCCGCTATGAAGATCGCGGCAAGCTCTCTTGCAAATGCCGCAGACAGCTACGTTTTCGGTCTTTACTCCGAAGCGGGCAGCACCGTTCATTCTGACAGCGTTACCGTAGAGAATATCGTCGATCTCATCATCGACGCGAGAACAAAGCTCTACGAGGGCAACGTGACCGACGCGCACGAGATCGTTATCGAGGTATCCCCCGAGATCGCATCTCTCATTCTCAAGGCTAAAGTCGCTCTCTCGACCGATAACGGCGAGGCACTTGAAGCAGGCTGCCTTGGAAGCATCGGCGGCTGCAAGATATTCGTTTCGAATAATATCGTGACCGACGCTACCTCGGGCAAGAAGGCGCATAAGTGTCTTGTAAGAACCAAGCGCGCTATCGCGTTTGCCGAGCAGCTCTCCGAGATCGAGGCATACCGCCCCGAGAAGAGATTCTCCGACGCTGTCAAGGGACTTCATCTTTACGGCGCAAAGGTCGTATATCCCGCCGAGATGGTACTTCTCGACCTTGTGACCAACGCGTAAGGCGATATGAAGAACCGCGATATCTATATTTCGGCGCTTCATCTTATAGGAGAAGATATCTACCACGAGCTTAACGAGGATTATGAGGAAAGAGCTACCTTTTTGCTTGCCGCCTTTGCCAGCGAAACAGAGCCGACAGACGCGGCTTACCGCGAGTATAAAAAGCTCGCACCCGCGGAAAAATTCAACTGCGTTTATCTGAGCCTTGACGGAGAATTTCCCTGCGCTGACCGTTTTGCAAATCCTGCCGCCTTTTACCTTGCGGCAATGCTCATAATAGACGACAACAGCGAGCTTTCCGATAAACTCTTTGATAAATACTGCGACTCAATGGCAAGGATACAGTCCTCTATACCTTCGAAAATAGAAAAGATCGCGCAGAAATATCTCTAAATAAAAAAAAGGGGGTGCGGCAAATGCCGCACCCCTGATCTTTAATGATGATGGTGGTGATGATGGTGATGATGCCCCTCGCTTTCGCTGACCTTTGCCGAATCACATTCATCAGAGGAGCATCTGTTGTATTCGAGCTCTACCGTTGAATGCTCTATCCCACGTGATTTGAGAGCTTCTCTTATACTGCTTTTTATTCTTTCGTATTCCTCTACCCCGACCTCAGCGTCTATGTAGGCGTGCAAGGTAGCGCAGACTCTCTCGCCGTCAAGCGTCCAGATGTGGATATGATGAACGTCTATAACGCCCTCTATCTCACCAAGCTCTCTCTTTATCCCGTCAGCGTCAAGGCTTTTCGGCATTCTTTCAAGAAGTATAACAAATACCTCTTTAAGATTTTTCACGGCGTTTATAACTATAAATACCGTTATGCCGAGCGAGAGTATGGGGTCTATGATATACCATTCGGTAAGCTTTATTACTATACTTCCCACAAGTATCGCAAGCCAGCCGAGCACGTCCTCGAGCATATGCAGACTGAGAGCCTTTTCGTTCAGATTATGACCGTGCGAGGTGGTAAATGCGGCAAGTCCGTTTACCGCTATTCCGATTATCGCCATAACTATCATTCCGCTGTGGTCAACAGGAGCGACGTTTATAATTCTGTGCACAGAGTTAAAGACTACGATCGCTGAACCGACAATGAGAACAAGCGAGGTCACGAGCGCGCCGACAAGAGAATATCGGACATATCCGTAGGTATATTTGTCGTCTGCCCCCTTCTCTGACTTTCTCTCAAGCGCGAGAGCCGTTCCAATTGAGAGACTGTCGCCAAAGTCGTGCAGAGCGTCTGAAATTATCGATATACTGTTGGTAAATATTCCGCCGATAAGCTCGATAACGGAAAAGCATAGATTCAGCAAAAATGCCGTAAGCATATTTCTTGTCGTCTTTTTCATTGCCATACTCCTTAGTCGATTATATCACTATATATAATTATAATACGAATTTAATTTTTGTCAATAAAAACTATCTACTTGATTTGTTTTTTCACCTATGGTATAATACTTGTGTGATAATATTCTTTCGGAGGTAAGAAAATGGATAATAATATAAAAACGAGAAACCGTCTGCTTGCCCAGAAGGTCATTTCAGGACTGAGATCGAGAAACATGGCGGGATATTATGCCGAAACCAAGGAAGATGCGCTCCGTCTTGCCCTTGAGATCATCCCCAAGGGTGCGTCTATCGGCTGCGGAGGCTCGGTGTCGGTAAATGAGATCGGGCTTAAGGAGGCTGTAAAATCGGAGGATTATAATTTTCTCAACAGAGACCTTTGCAAGACTCCCGAGGAGAAAAGAGCGATAGAGCTTGCAACCTTTGGCTGCGACTATTTTCTCTCAAGCTCGAACGCCATAACCGAGGACGGAATACTCGTAAATATAGACGGCAACAGTAACCGCGTCGCCGCTATTGCATACGGCCCCTCTCACGTGCTTATGATAGTCGGAATGAATAAGGTAACAAAGGACGTTGATGCCGCCCTCTATCGCGCGAGAAATGTCGCCGCACCGACAAACGCACAGCGCTTCCCTCTCGAAACGCCCTGCAAAAAGAACGGCTCTTGCGCGAACTGCAAGTCGACCGATACCATCTGCTGTGAATTCCTCATAACCCGCTTTTCAAGACATAAGGACAGAATCCACGTTATCCTCGTCGGCGAGGAAATAGGATATTGATATTTCAAGTTTTGATTTGTCGGCGAGTTTGAAACGTTATTTGTTCATTGTAGGGCGGGGGCAATGTTTGCAAAGCAAACTTGATTCAGAGCGCAGCGAAGTGTGCTTGCATCCCGCCGAG
>JAZNES010000181.1:0-3287 GCA_045588755.1 Eubacteriales bacterium
TCACCTACATTGATTACGATTATATAACAGATTTTATTAAAACCCATAACATAGAGATAGGCCGCCAATATGGTTTATCAATACCAGAAATAAAATTTATAGGCTATAATCTTCCTGATGGAAATATTCTTTCGAAAAACAATGTATTCTTTCAAGTTATAGAAGGTGAAAATTTTCCAACAGAGAACCCCTCACGAGAAGGATACATTTTCGACGGTTGGGAAGAATTCAATCATCCCATATACGGAAAAGTATTCAGCAACTATAAGTTTTTGTTCCTCGAAAACAATTACTTGCCTAAAGTATACGTAGCAAAATGGATTCCCGCAGAATAATAACTATGAAAGGAAAAAAATTTATGACTTTCTCTGAATACTTAAAATCCCTAAAAGAAGAAAATACCCCTGAAGGCGATCTTGCAAGGGACTTTATAAAAAGCAAATGCAAAGCAAAAACTTATTTGGGAGTATTTAACCACTTGCTCAAAAACAACGCGGAAGATGCGGCATTTGAAGCGTTAGAAAAAGTAAAACGCAGATATGAAAAAGAGATGAATATTTAATATTAAGAAAGACCTCCCTTTCGGGAGGTCTTTCTTAATTGTTTATTGCATTAAACAACATTTCTATATCTTTGTCTGTCGTTTCCTCGATATCGCCAAAGCGGAATTTTATGCCGAGGTTTTCGTACTTCGGTGTGCAGAGCTTTCGGAATTTGAGAAGCTCGACTTTTTTTACACAGGAGTGTGCAGAGGCAACACCGTAAAGCTTTTCAAGGTTCTCGGCAGTATCGTTTATCCCCTTCACTACCACGTGACGAAGCCAAGTATCTGTGTTTCTCTCTTGAAGCTTGTCAAGAAAGCGGTCGACTGCCGATTTCTTGCAACCCGTAAATTCGAGATAATCGTCATCGTTCGTCATTTTGTAGTCAAGCATACAGAGGTCGGTAAGAGAGATAAGCTTCTCAACGTCCTCGTTCCACACACAGCCCGAGGTATCAAGCGCCGTGTGTATTCCCGCCCTCTTGCAAAGCTCAAAAAGCTCACAAACAAACTCCGCCTGCAAAAGAGGCTCGCCGCCCGAAATCGTCACTCCGCCGTCATTACCAAAATACTCTTTGTACCTTTTTATCTTTTCGAATATTTCGTCGGCATCGACCTCTTGACCACCGCCAATATCCCAAGTATCGGGATTGTGGCAGTATCCGCAACGAAGCGGGCAACCCTGCATAAAGACCACGAAGCGCACACCGGGGCCGTCAAGAGTCCCGAGCGTCTGTATCGAGTTTATCCTTCCCTTCATCAAAGCACTCCGTGGAAGGTACGGCTGATGACCTCTCTCTGCTGCTCGCGCGAGAGCTTGTGGAAATTGACCGCATAGCCCGAAACTCTTATCGTGAGATTAGGGTACATATCGGGATTTTCATACGCCTCAATAAGCTTTTCCTTATTGAGAACGTTGATATTTATATGATGCGCCCTTTTCTTGAAATATCCGTCGAGAATACTTACAAGATTATGAACTCGGTCTGCTTCATCAGAACCAAGCGCCGAGGGAATTATCGAGAAGGTGTTGGAAATACCGTCCCTACAACAGTCATAGGGCATCTTTGCCACCGAATTGAGAGAAGCAAGCGCACCGCTTATCTCTCTGTTATGCATCGGATTAGCACCGGGAGCAAAGGGCTCGCCCGCCTTTCTTCCGTCGGGAGTCGCACCCGTCTTCTTACCGTAGACCACGTTCGAGGTAATGGTGAGTGCCGAGAGGGTATGAACCGCATTTTTATATGTAGGAGTCTTGCGAAGCTCGACTATAACGTTCTCAAGCACTTCCTTGGCGATGGCGTCAACTCGGTCGTCATCATTTCCGTATTTCGGAAAGTCGCCCTCGACCTCAAAGTCAACTATATGTCCGTCCTCATCACGTATGTTTTTGACTTTTGCATACTTTATAGCACTCATAGAGTCGGCAATTACAGAAAGTCCCGCCACTCCGAAGGCCATAAGACGCTCAACGTCAGTATCGTGAAGCGCCATCTGTATCTTCTCATATGCGTACTTATCGTGCATATAGTGAATAACGTTCATAGTGTTTACGTACAGACGGCAGAGCCACTCAAGATAGATGTGAAATCTCGCGCGCACCGCCTCATAGTCAAGTATATCGGCTCCGTAAGGCTCTATCTGCGGGCCTATGCTCATTTTTGACACACTGTCATATCCGCCGTTGAGGGCAAGCAGCAAAAGCTTCGGAAGATTGCATCTTGCTCCGAAAAACTGCATCTGCTTTCCTATCTTCATAGCGGAAACGCAGCAAGCTATACCGTAATCGTCACCGTAGGAAATGCGCATAAGATCGTCATTTTCATACTGTATAGAATCGGTATCGATAGATACCTTAGCGCAAAATTCCTTAAAGCCCTCGGGAAGATATTCAGACCAGAGCACAGTAAGATTAGGCTCGGGAGCACTTCCAAGATTGTAAAGCGTATTGAGTATTCTGAATGAGGTCTTTGTTACGAGAGTAATTCCCGATACGCTCATTCCGCCCACGCTCTCGGTTATCCACATAGGATCTCCGCCAAAAAGCTCGTTATACTCGGGAGTACGGAGCAAGCGCGCCATACGAAGCTTCATAACGAAATCGTCTATGAGCTCCTGCGCCGAGCTTTCGTCAAGAATACCGCGCTCAATATCACGCTGTATATATACGTCAAAGAAGGTCGATACTCGTCCCATAGACATAGCGGCACCGTTCTGCTCCTTGATAGCGGCAAGATATCCGAAATAGGTCCACTGTATAGCCTCTTTTGCGTTCTCGGCAGGCTGTGAAATATCAAAGCCGTAGATAGCCGCCATATCCTTCGCTTTTTTGAGAAAGGATATCTGCTGATAAAGCTCCTCGCAAAGACGGATATTGTCAGCGTTCATAAGGTTCTCGCCCGCCTTGGCCTTATCCTCATTCTTCTTTTGTATAAGGAAATCTATACCGTAAAGAGCAATACGGCGGTAATCTCCTATTATTCTTCCTCTGCCGTAAGCATCGGGAAGACCTGTAAGAATTCCTATATGACGAGCCTTTTTCATTTCGTCGGTGTATACTCTGAATACTCCGTCGTTATGTGTGGTGCGGTATCTGAATTCGTCCTCAACCTCGTCGGACAGCTTATAGCCATAAGCCTCGCAAGCCGAACGAACCATACGCATACCGCCAAACGGGTGAATTCCCCTGCGAAGCGGAGCATCGGTCTGAAGACCTACTATTATTTCATTGTCGGGGTCAAGATAG
>JAZNES010000182.1:0-2212 GCA_045588755.1 Eubacteriales bacterium
GACATTTTTTGACAGAATAAAATAAAATCCAACAAAATATTGATTTGTTCACAAAAATGTGATATAATGCATTAAATAGTATGTATTTAACGGAGGACATTATGAGTTTGGAAACAAAAGAAAAAAATATCCCCCAGGCAGAAGCACTCGAAGAGGTCACTCAGAAGACTTCGAAGCCTAAAAAGAGAAGAAGACATTTTGGCGACCGAAATGATGGAAGAAAGCTTCGGACTATTATTCCTATGCATAGGATAATGCCTTACATAATGCCAAAGAGGAGCGATGCTCAGAACACCTTTGCCGACAGCATCTGTATGGATAAGATAGATAAGTTCTGCCGAGAAAAAGTCAAGGCAGGATATACGAATTTCGGTCTGCTTCACGTTATGCTTGCGGCATACGTCAGAATGTTATCGCAAAGACCGGGCGTCAACCGTTTTGTAAGCGGTCAGAAGATATACGCGAGAAATGATATAGAGATAATAATGGCGGTAAAGAAAACTATGTCGATAGAGGGAGAGGAGACCTGCATATCTGTAGTTTTCGAGCCTACCGACACCATTGACGACGTTTACAGAAAGTTCAATAAGGTCGTAAGTGAGACGGTCGGAAACAACGATGAGACTTCCTTTGATAAGCTCGCAAAGGTAATAAACTATATTCCCGGGCTTTTCCTTCGTTGGACTGTAAAGTTCCTTAATTTTCTTGATTATTTCGGTTTGCTACCTCGCGCTCTTACCCGACTCAGCCCCTTCCACGGTTCTATGATAATAACGAGTATGGGCTCGCTTGGAATAAATCCGATATATCACCATATTTACGATTTCGGAAATCTTCCCGTATTTATTTCCTACGGAAAAAAGGTCACCGAGATGCGTCTGGAAGCCGACGGAACTGTCACAAAGCACAAGAGAGTCGATTTCAAGGCTGTTACCGACGAAAGAATATGCGACGGATATTATTTTGCGTCTGCACTTAAGCTTCTTAAAAAATACATTGAAAATCCCGAGCTCCTTGAGTCGCCTCCCGAAGAGGTCATAGAGGACATAGATTAAAAAAAGCGACCTGCTGCACAGCAGGTCTCTTTTTTATCTTATTTTCTGTTTTTGAGCTTTTGTTGGGAGACCCATACCTTCATTACCACTGAAACGGGCATAAGCTTGACTCCGAGAAGTTGAAGCTTTGTCATAAATCCGAAGAGAGAGACGCCGCGGCCCTTCTTATAGTCGCGCAAAGCGCGCTTTACTATGTCTGTCGGCTCGTACATGGCGACGTATTTCTTAACTACGGGGTCTTCATCGGCTTTTACGGCTCTGTTGAAGAACTCGGTCCTCGTCCAGAAGGGACAGACTGCCATAACTCTTATTCCGCGCGGCTTTAACTCTACCGAGAGGGCGCGTGTGAAATTGAGGACAAAGGATTTCGTTGCACCGTAGGTGTTGATGTAAGGGATAGGCTGATATGCGGCGACCGAGGCGATATTGATTATCCCGCAGCCACGCTCCATATATTCAAGGGATATGACGTTTATAGCTACGGTGCCCTTGACGTTAAGGTCTATCATATTGAGGTTTACATCGTATCCGATCTTTTCGACCGATTCGAATTTTCCGTAGCCCGAACAGTTTACAAGTAGCTTTATATTCGGCTTCTCGGCTTCAAGAAGCGTGCGGTACTTTTCGAAGGACTCTTGCATGGAAAGGTCAAGCGGAATGCTTCTTGTCGGGATATCGGTAAGCTCCTTCAAGGCGTCCAGCTTTTCCTCTCCTCTTGCTATTACCCAGAACTCGTCAAAGGAAAAATCCTTGTCCTTTGAAAGAGATATAAAGAAATCCCTGCCTATTCCGCTTGAGGCACCCGTTATAACGCATATATTTTTCATATTGTTTACCTCTTATCGGGCAAGCTTGAAAAAGGACTGATCCTTGAGGCTTTCAAGAATAATAGTCGCGCTGCTCGAATTAGTCGCGAGCGGTATTTTCTGTACGTCGCAAAGACGGAGAAGTGCCGATACGTCGGGCTCGTGAGGCTGAGCGGTGAGGGGGTCTCTCAAAAATATGATAAGATCAAGCTCGCCGTCTGCAAGCATAGCGCCTATCTGCTGGTCACCACCGAGAGGACCGCTTTTCATTCTGTGAATTTTAAGCCCCGTTTCTCCCATAATAAGAGTTCCCGTTGTTCCCGTTGCGTAAAGCTCGTAATTTGCAAGAAC
>JAZNES010000183.1:0-12577 GCA_045588755.1 Eubacteriales bacterium
TCGCCAACGTCACGTCCGTCGATAAGGATATGAATTCTTACGCGGTGAATGCCCTCAGCCTTAGCCTGAACAAGCATAGCTTTGAGGTGGTCTATGTGAGAGTGAACGTTTCCGTCAGAGAAAAGACCGAGAAAATGAAGTGTGGAATTATTGGAAAGAACGTTTGAAACAAGCTCCTTCCAGGTAGTGCTTGCGAACATCTTTCCGCTTTCGATCGACTGTGAAACGAGCTTTGCGCCCTGAGCAAACACCTGTCCCGCGCCAAGAGCGTTGTGTCCTACCTCGGAGTTACCCATATCGTCGTCAGAGGGAAGACCGACTGCCGTTCCGTGAGCTCTGAGCTTTACGGTGGGGTATGAAGCCATAAGTCTATCAAGTGTGGGAGTATACGCGCTGTAAACCGCGTTTGATTCTATTTCGGGAGCGATTCCGACACCGTCCATAACGATAGTGAGAACAGGACCTTTAACGCCCTCAAAAGAAGATTTTTTAAGAGATGCCATATTAAACCTCCGTTTATTTTTTATCAATCTTATATAGTATAACCGCATTTTCGTTTTTTTTCAAGAGCAATTTTACTATTTTATAAAATAATTTTCTAAAAGTGTTGAAAAAAGGGATAAATCGGTGTACAATAGTAGGGTAATAAAAATTAAAACCCTATTTGGAAAGGAACATAAAAATGGCAGAAGGATGCACTCATAATTGCTCTACCTGTTCGAGCAATTGCGATAAAAGAGAAAAGAACAGTATGCTTGAACAGCCTCATAATCTGAGCAGTATCAAGCACGTTATAGCAGTAGTAAGCGGCAAAGGTGGAGTAGGAAAATCTATTGTTACCTCGATGCTTGCAGTTAATATGCAGAGACTCGGATACAAGACCGCTATTCTTGACGCAGATATAACGGGTCCCTCTATCCCCAAGGCATTCGGACTTAAGACGGGTGTTGACGGAGATGAGAACGGAATAATCCCCGCGACCACCACATCGGGAATAGATATCATGTCTGTAAATCTGCTTCTTGACGATGCTACGAAGCCTGTTATTTGGAGAGGTCCCGTTCTTGCGGGAACTGTAAAGCAGTTCTGGACCGACGTTATCTGGAACGATATAGACTATATGTTCGTCGACTGCCCTCCCGGAACGGGCGACGTTCCGCTTACCGTATTTCAGTCCTTGCCTCTTGACGGTATAGTTATCGTAAGCAGCCCTCAGGAGCTTGTTTCAATGATAGTTGAAAAGGCGGCTAATATGGCGTCGATGATGGATATTCCTGTGCTCGGACTCGTTGAAAACATGAGCTACGTTAAGTGTCCCGATTGCGGTAAGGAGATAAAGGTCTTTGGAGATAGCCATATTGAAAGCATAGCCGAGAAATTTGGATATGACCTTCTTGCAAAGCTTCCCATCGACTCAAAGCTTGCAGCCCTCGTTGACAAGGGCTGGATAGAGATGATGGATAACGATTATCTCGAAGAAGCGGCAAGAAAGATAGATGAAAAGGTTAACAGAAAGTAATAGGAGGAAAAATAATGGCATATGTAAATTTAGACGTTAATGCTGTAAGAAAATACTGCGAGGATATTTTTACTGGCAGAGGATTTACACAAAAGGAAAGTCAGGATATAACCGACGTGCTTCTTACTGCAGATCTTTACGGTATAGAATCTCACGGTATTTAGAGACTCATACGCTATCATAAAGCTATCGAAGAGGGCTCTATTCAGACCGGCGCAAAACCCGAGCTCGTTTTTGAAACTCCGATATCGGCAGTTTTTGACGGATATAAAACGATGGGTCAGGTCGTAGCTAAAATGGGAATGGATCTTGCTATTAAGAAAGCCAAGGAGCACGGTATCGGAGCTGTTGTCGTAAGAGGCTCAAACCATTACGGCATCGCAGGATATTATACAAAAATGGCGGCTGATAACGACCTCCTCGGTATTTGTATGACCAACACCGAGGCAATAGCGATCCCCACAAACGGAAAGAAAGCAATGCTTGGAACGAGTCCCATAGCTGTTTGTATGCCTGCCGATCCCGTTGATTTTTGGTATGACGTTGCCACGACCGTCGTAACGAGGGGTAAACTTGAAGTTTACAGAAAGAATGAAAAGCCCCTGCCGCAAGGTTGGGCGGCTGACGCAACGGGAAACCCTGCAAGTGATGCCTCGATAGTCCTTGATAACATAATAGAAAAACTTGGCGGAGGTATATTCCCGATCGGTGGTTTCTCCGAGCAAAGCGGTTCTCATAAGGGCTACGGGCTTGGAATAATCGTTGAGATGTTCACCTCGATCTTTGCGGGCGGAACGACGTCGCCTCACGTCAAGAGAAGCGGAAATGCAGATACTTCCTTCTGCTTCTGGGCAATAGATTACGGCATGTTCGGCGAGAAGGGTGAGATAAAGCAAAGAATGTCAACGCTTCTTCGAGAGCTTCGTGAGAGCCCCAAGGCAGACGGCTGTGACCGTATCTATACTCATAGCGAAAAGGAAATGGAGTCTATGGCAGAGAAGCTTGCCTGCGGTATTCCCGTTAACGATAAAACAGTCGAGGAGCTCAAACTCATAGGAGCATCTCTCGGACTTGATTTTGCCGATTATTTCAAAAACTGATGAACGATAAAAAAGCGGAAGACTTTCGGGTCCTCCGCTTTGTGATTTATTTTATTTCCTTTTCGCTTATATCCATAAGAACAGCTCCAATGATTATAAGAGTCAGGCTCATAACGATATGCTCAAGCTGGGGCGAATATGTATGGACTAAAACACTTGGCGAGGTGTTGGTGCTCGAAATGACCGATATCACTATATATACGAAATATACTGCTATTATCGGAAGCCCTACGCTCAGTATCAAGGAGGCGATCCTTGAAATTTCAAAAGCCTTTTTCTTCATCTATCTCTTCTCCTTGCCTATATTGTTTTTCACTGTAATTATACCATAACAAACTAAGATATGCAAGGAAATAGGGCCAAAAAGCCTCTTGGTAATATTATCCGATGAGTTTGAAAAAAATTGAAAAATAATTTGCCTTTAATTGCAAAATTTTTATTTACATTACAATTTTCTTGTGATATAATAACTGCATATAGTAACCAATCTGATGAAAGGTGGCATATTTAGTATGAAATGTCCTGCTTGCGGTTATTTTGACAGTAAGGTCATAGATTCCCGTCCCGTTTCGGAGGGGAACAGTATAAGAAGACGAAGAGAATGTCTTGAATGTCAGAAGAGATTCACTACCTTTGAAACTATCGAAACTACGCAGATCTTCGTTATTAAAAAGAATAACACCAAGGAGCTTTTTGATAGAAATAAGCTTCTCTCGGGTCTTCTCAAGGCGTGTCAGAAAAGACCGATAAACGCCGACGAGATAGCGAACGAAATAGAAAACGAGCTTCATAATTCCTTGGCTAACGAGGTCACTACCCGTGAGATCGGCGAGCTCGTTATGGAAAAACTCAAAAAAAGAGATGAGGTCGCATACGTGCGCTTTGCCTCGGTATATAGAGAATTTAAGGATCTTGATACCTTCCTTGACGAGCTTAAACAGCTTCAATCAAAAAAATAATTTAGGAGGCCCAAAATATGGAGCTTAAAGGTAAAATAATAAATTTTCTCGGTGACAGTATTACCGAGGGACACGGTTTGACCGATGTAAATGACAGATACACTAATGTTATGCTCCGCGAGTACGGTCTTGGGGCAGTAAATAACTATGGAATAGGCGGAACAAGACTTGCACACCAGATAAAGCCGAGTATTTTTCCAAGACACGATCTCTGCTTTTGCGGAAGAATGTACGATATTGATCCCAGAGCGGATATTATAGTGGTTTACGGCGGTGTCAACGACTATATTCACGGCGACGCGCCTATAGGTGAGCTTTCTACCGATAAAACTCCCGCGACATTTTGCGGAGGAGTAAATTTCTTAATGCAGACTCTTCCAAAGCGTTATCCAAACGCAACTGTGGTCTTTATGACACCGGCAAGGGCATTTGTTTCGGGAGGAAGTGATACCGAGGTGTCGAGATCGTCGAATAAAGCACCCGATGCCAAGCCTCTTAAGTATTACGTTGACATAATTAAGCAAGCGGGAATTGATAACGGTATTCCTGTACTCGATCTTTATAACGGCCTCGGTATAAACCCCAACAATCCCGAGGAGGCAAAAAAATATACCTGCGACGGACTGCATTTTAACGCCGAAGGTCATAAGGTAATAGCTAAAAAGCTTGGCGAATTTTTACTGTCGCTTTGATATGGAAAATAGAGAAGAACCTCTTCAGATCTGATGAGGTTCTTTTTTGTATATGTTATTTAACTTTACCGTCGTGTGATAAATAAAAAAGTAGGTAGTAACCACACCCGAGTTTGGGTGCCGACACTGTCGACCGGTGCGTGTTAACAAATAGAAAACCGAACCTTACCGTCGTGTGATAAAGTTCGGTTTTTGCTATCGACACCCGAGTTTTGGGTGCCGACACTGTCGGCTGGTGCCGGTGGTCGGGGTCGGACCGACACGGTATCGCTACCACTGGATTTTGAGTCCAGCACGTCTGCCAATTCCATCACACCGGCATATTTTCTGTACAACGTCAATTATTACATCATAACGAATACAGCAAATCAAGAGGTTTTCTCTCTTTCTATAAAAAATTAATCGGGAAAATGACAGTTGCCTATAGTTCCGCTGTATATCATACGTATCCCGTCTATCTTCATAAAATCATTCGGACGCATAAGGGAATAGTGCTTGGGAAGAACTACCGCCCCCGATTTGTGTAATACCGTGGCAACGAACTGCGAGCAGGTCATCTTATATTTTAATTCCGACTTTATACCGAAAAGCATAAGGAAAACGCCGAAAAAATTGTATTTGCAGAGATCGTATTTTTCATAATAGTCGTTTATCGTGTCACATATCTTGTCATACGCTTCGTCGGGTACGTCAAGCTCGTAAAGTTCGCAGTATCCGTTCTTGTATCTTTCAAACACGAAGGTCTTTGTGTTTTCGGCGATCATTCCCGCCACAAATATATTATTAAGACGTCTTCTTCCGTAGCTGTAAAAGCTATCTGTTCTGGGCTCAGCCGATATCGATGCGTGAGCAAACTTACCGCCGTCTATAAGATGTATTATCCTTGCGGGCAAAGTACCCGTTTTAGAGAGCAAAATATATACCTTTTTCAAGTCCTACCTCCAAGAGTATCGACAGTACCGTACCCAAAGTATCGGATGTTGTCACTGCTGCTTTTATTTATCACACTATGGTCAAATTCCGTATCGCTACTCGAATTAAAATGCATACGGGTACATTATATCATACGTTGAATACAAATTCAACACCGTATACAACTTTTTTTGAATGATAGAAACTCTAAAACAGTTGATTTTATAGCTTGCATATGTTATAATAAAGTGTATTATTTTATCGAAGGGAGGTCTTGATATATGATAACAAAGCATATAGTAGCTTTTTTTGTGGCTGCGGTGATGCTTTTTTCTTTGTCTGTAAGTGTGTTTGCAGGCGAGATCCTTTCTACAGATATCCCTGTCGAGTCAACGTATGGCGACGGTAAGTATGAGTCAAGCGAGGAGAGCAAGACCTTACATTCGGTGTATTCATGTGAATACGACCCCATCTCCGAGCAGATATCTATAAACGGCACGGTGCCTCACGATCTTTTTATAAGATACAGTAATTATTCTATCGAGGTTTATAAGATATCGACCTTTACAGACGAGTCCGAAGAAGGCTTTGAGCTTGTGGCGACCTCGGAGATGACCATTAAATTTCATTTTTCCTTTGCCGCGAAGAGCATACTTGACATATTCGACAGATATACGGTAAGATTCGTTTCACAGAGCGGAGAGGTCGATTATATAGGACCTGAGCTTTATCCCTCGGTAGAGTCCAAATATGCCCTCGATAATAAAGATTTTTATAAGGGACTCACTCTCAGAGAAGATATCCCGTACGTAAGGGCAAATGCTTCGACTTACATATTACCTATTGAATATCAGCGCCTTTTCAACCTCAATATAGGTTATCTTTATATGCTTGATGAGACGAGCTTTTTCTTTGACAGAGATTATCTGAATAAGATAGACAGTCAGGTGAGAACTCTTTCTGCTTGCGGTGCAAAGATCTATTTTCAGCTTCTTATGCCCGAAGATGATACTGTCGGCAAGTATCAGACGTTATCTTTAGGCGAGCTGGAAAACGTCAGAAGGATGTACGCTTGCTTTGACTTTCTTTCAAACAGATACAACTCTGATACAAACGGAAAGATATCGGGAGTTATACTCGGAAAGAAATTGAATTCGTTTATAAGTAATCAGGTACAGGGATATGATGCAGCCGAATATTCGCAAAATCTTGCTGTGTGGGGAATTATAGCGAGCAATGCGGTAAGACAGAATATTCCGTCGGCTGACGTTGTGTATTCATTTTCAAACGTTAATAGCTTTGACGGAAGAAGTGTAAACGAGTCGCTTGGCTACGCTTCAAGTGATATTATAGAAAGAATATCAAAATTTTTTGACGATTATTATTCGGGTGGATTTGATTTTTCAATTATGCTCGAATCCGATATAACCCCGTTTAATATCACGAGTGAAGCTTTTTCTGAAAAAATGATCGAGCAGGTTCCTGACTCGACCTATATTTCTCCTCAGACGGTAAACGTTGTCAGTAATTATTTGGATATCATAAGCGATAAATATATAAGCTCTCCGGGGTCCTTTATTTATTATTGGGAGATAAAGGAAGATCTTAACGAAAAGACTCTGGGCGCCGTGTATGCATACACTTATTACAAGCTTATAAACAATCCCCGAGTCAATGCCTTTGTTGCCGATTTAGGTAACGTTGATAAGGCGGCGTTTACAGATATCTTGACTCTCTTCAAGGATATCGACTCACCGCTTGGTATGCAGAGGGCAGACAGCGTCTTGGAATTTTTCGGTGTGAGCGATTGGAAGCAGATAATCTCTAACTTCGATGAGGAAAATTTGATATCCAATCTTTATATGAGAGCTGAGCCACTTGTAATCAGAACAAAGGAGATCAAGGGCAGCTTTTCATATTTTGACTGTATAGACAGTACAAAGGTCCTTCCTTGGCGAAAAGGTGTTGGCTGCCAGACACTATCTATTTCTTACAATACTTTGGCAGGAAGATCACTTAAGGCTCATTTTAATTCCGATGGAGTTCCAAACGGCGAATACTCCTATCTGATATATAAAGACGAATATCCCGAGAACTACGTTCATACGCAGTATCTGGTGTTTGATCTGAGTATTGACAATGATGAAAGATCGGGAATGATACCTTATGAGGTCAAGATAACCTTGGGAGAGGGAAAGGATATTCTTGAATGCTCAAGATCTGTGACCTCGGGCAAAAAAGAGCAGATAATCTTTGACGTATCGGAGTTTTCTCAAAAGCATAAAAGCGATTACATAAAAATAGCTGTAAGACCGCTTGTAGAGAGCAGCTCCGAATATTCACTCTATATTTCATCTGTAGTTGGGCTCTCCGATGAATATACCTCTGACGAGCTTTCCGAGCTTATCGAAAGAGAGCGCTTAATAATAAGAGATCAGCTTGAAAATGACGATTCCGCAGAGAACAAAAACAAAATATCCGCATTTGCCGTTATACTCGTTATAGGTATAATAGTAGGTGCGACATTATTTATCTTTTTAAGACACGACGACGACTCAAGCACTAAAAACCACAAAGAATAAAATAAGCGGCGAAGCTGTGCTTCGCCCCTTTTTATGTTTACACAAAATGTGATTGATGTTGTTGTGGAGTGAAAACTCATTCCGCAATGAATTGCTCGAACTCATGGTAATGGTCTTCGTCCATTACGAGCTTGAGATCGTTGTAATTCAATTTTTTAGCCAAAACGACACCGAGAAAGCTCTTCGCATTTACACGGAATTTCTCTCCGCTCTGAAGAACGATCTTGCATTTAAGCTTTGTAGCGACGGAAACAAGTTTCTTGGCATCTGCCATAGTATCGATCGTAATATTGTAAACATATTTTCCGTTAACACTCATGATAAAATCCTTAGCCTTTCATAATTTATTGTCTTGACAGAGAATATATTTTTCTCTTATCACACCTATATTTTAATATCATAATATTTCCAAATTATGAATTCGCAGTTAATAAACTGTAAAATGTGCACAAAAACTCCGCTTTGAATTTGTGCAATATAGACTAATCGAGCTTGCCCTCATTGTTTTTCTTCATTTTTCGGGAAATCAAGGTGTATATCAGATATCCTACAGCTCCGGTGACGAGTGATATTACGAAAAATATCACAGCCAGATAGAATTCATCATTTTCAAGTGCACCGCCGCTTACAGTCGAGACTATTATAGAGGGGAATCTCACGAGGGTGGTGAGAAGTATATAGGTTGGGATACGCATTTTTGTAAGCCCTATAACGTAGGTTATAAGATCCTTCGGTGTTCCGGGAATGGCGAAAAGTATCAAAACCGTGATGTTTAGTTTTTTTTCACTTCTCAGAATGGGAAGTGAATCTATTTTCTCTCTGGGGTAAAGAGATTCAACAAATCTTCTTCCGTATTTTCTCGTCAGGGAGATAACGATAATGCTGCCTAACATTATACCGATAAGGCAGTATAGCGCGCCCGCAACAGCACCGAATGCATAGCCCGAGGCTATTTCAACTATTTCGGAGGGGATAAGCGCGACCATTACCTGAAGAGCACATACGACGATCATAACGATAACGCTCAAAAAATAATTTTCCTTAACAAGATTTTCAAAATCATGCGTATCTGAAAATTCGTGTTTTATAAACAGAAAGCCGACTGCCGTCAGTATAAGTAACAGTACAGCCATAAGTACAAGGGCAAAAATAGACACTTTTTTTGAATAATGCTTGGTCTCTTTTAATTCTTTACTTTTGAAAAGCCCTTTTATCTTTTCTTTTTTCTTCACTTTATGTTAACTCCGTTTTGTTTTGGATTTATATGATATATACATTATAGCATTAAATTGCGAAGTTGTATATACAAATACAAAAGATTGACAAGATTTTTTTGATATGGTATAATTAGAGCGGAAGATAGTGATACGAAAGGAGATCTGTTATGGCAAAAAAGCTTACGTGGAAAATAGAGGTTGACGGAGAAGAACACACAGTTTCTCTTAAATACTCAATGTTATTTGGAAAGGCTATCGTAAATATCGACGGAGATGAGTTCGATATAAGCACCTCTGCATTCAAGCTTCGCGGAACTTCACAGATATTCAGACTCGGAGAGAAGCAGGCTATCCTTGACTTTCCCAAAAAAGGTGCGCCCGACGTTGTCGTAGACGGAATATGCTTAAACTCGGGGTGTGAATACAGAAGCTAAGATGGATACTGCACAAAACCGACAGATAAAGTTGTCTGTCGGTCTTTTTTTATTTTAATTTTTTATCAAGCTTTATAAATATGAGCAGTGATATAAGATATATGACAAAGCATATCAGAATGTCGGAAAGGTAGTATACGAGCATCCATAAGGCATCTATGATGCTTTGAGGAAGACCGTAAGAGAAGTCGTATACAAGTCTTGTGACTACTTTTACCGCGGCGAGCAGTATTCCGACCTTTAATGCCGAGGCTTGCAGAGGGTTTTCGGAGGAATAAAATCTATTAAAGGGAATAAGGGCGATTTTTGAAGCTCTTACGTTTTTTAAGCTTGCATTTGAAATAAGAAATACCAAAAGAAGGATAATAATGTCAAAAAGAAAATATAAAACGGGCCAAGCGAGATAGCTTATATCAAAACGGGATTCGAAAACAGTCGTTACAACTATGTTAAGAGTATATTTAAGAAAGACCGCTATACAATAAGTAACGATAAATCCCGTTGCTTTTCGGGCAGTCAATCTGTATACCGAGTATATTATAACAGAGAACCCGATAGCGTACGCCGCTATATCACATATGTCAAGAAGCAGATCGGTTATATCGGGCAGTACCGTCCCGAGATATATGGCGTTTGAAGTGCTTATTATGTATAAGGGTGATAGAACGAGAGTAGAAAGCAAAAAGATAACCGAAAGTGAGATAATGAGGATCTTATAAAGTCCTTTTTTTATGCTTTTTGCTGAGGTGTCGGTTGAATATTCGCTCATTTGATGCCTCCTTGTCATTTTATTTATTCTAACACAATAAGATTAAAAAACTCTCTACAAATTGTAAATATTTATTTACAATATCTGTAATCAAAAAATATGTCGCGGCATATCCTTTTAAGGACTTGACAGAAAGGGGTGCTGATATATGGATAATACCAAGGATTACAAAATAAACGACAAAAAGAGTATTCTAGATTATAAAGTTCCGCTTGATCATAAGCTTATGATGAAATATATAGACCTTTTTTGTGAGCGCTATCCCTTTATGAGCGTTACAAATCTTACAAATTCGGTAATGGGAAAAAGGATCCCGATCATAACGCTTGGTGAAGGTGAAAAAGCTTTGCTTTACGTTGGCGCGCATCACGGTATGGAGTGGATCACGAGTATAATCTTGCTGAGATATATAAACGAATACTGCGAGCTTTATCAAAAAAACGGACGAACCTATGGCGCGACGCTGAGCTATCTTTTCTCAAATAGAACGGTATATATAATTCCTATGCTTAATCCCGACGGAGTTGATTACCAGATAAACGGAGTTGACAGAGAAAATATCCTCTATGAAAGGCTAATTAAAGCAAACAATGGAAGCGGGGATTTTTCATGTTGGCAGGCTAACGGCAGAGGCATAGACCTCAACCATAATTATGATGCGGGCTTTGCCGAGTATAAACCGATAGAGGCGGAGCTTGGTCTTTTTGAGGGCGCGCCTTCAAAATACAGCGGAACAGAACCCGAAAGCGAGCCCGAGGTGTCGGCACTCTGCTCATTCTTACGCTTCAACGATAATATAAAGACGGTGCTGACTCTTCATTCTCAGGGCGAGGAGATATATTATTCAAGCGCAGGGAGAACTGCCCCGCGTTCAACAGCCCTTGCTAATACCTTCGCGAGAATGAGCGGATATAAGCTATCGCTTCCCGAGGGAAGTGCTGTCTACGGCGGACTTCTTGATTGGTGTATAACCAAGCTAAATAAGCCCGCTTTCACCTTTGAATGCGGAAGTGGAAAGAATCCTTTGCCGATAGACCAATATTTTAAGATATATGCCGACCTCAGAGAGATATTATTTGCCGCTCCCTGTATGATCTGAATATATTTTTCTTGACACAGAGCCGACTAAGATGATATACTTACAATATGGATAAATAAAGAAAGCGACGGTAGATGTCGCACGGAGATTTATATGAAAAAGATATTGGTAGTTGACGGAAACAGTATACTGAACAGAGCGTTTTACGGAATAAGATTGCTTACTAATAAAGACGGACTTCCCACTAACGCCGTTTACGGTATGGTAACTATACTTTCAAAGCATATAGAGTCGCTTTGCCCCGACTATGCTGTAATAGCCTTTGACCTTCCCGCACCGACCTTCAGACACAAGATGTTCGACGGGTATAAGGCGACGCGTCACGGTATGCCCGAGGAGCTTGCCGCACAGCTTCCATACGCAAAAGAATGCGTAAGAGATATGGGCTTTTGTGTAGTTGAAAAAGAGGGATATGAGGCAGATGATATCCTCGGAAGCGTATCGCGTATAGCTGAAAATGAAAAAGTAAGGGCCTACGTTCTTACGGGAGACAGAGATTCGCTCCAGCTTATATCCGATAATACCCACGTCCTGCTTGCTACCAATAAAGATACGATAGATTTCGGCAGAGATGAGTTTTTTGAAAAATACGGAATACAGCCCGAGCAGTTTACAGACGTAAAGGCACTCATGGGCGATAGCTCGGATAATATTCCGGGTGTTGCGGGCATTGGAGAAAAGACAGCTCTCAAGCTCATATCCGATTTTGGAAGTCTTGACGAGATCTATGCTAAATATCAGGATTCTGCTCTTACTCCGTCCGTGAAAGCCAAGCTCGAAAACGGCAAGGATAACGCATATCTTGCAAAGAAGCTCGTTACTATATACACAGACCTAGAGCTTGAAGGCGGACTTGAAGAATTTGTATACAATGGATTTAAGAAGAAAGAGCTTAAAGAGCTTTTCGAAAAGCTTGAATTCGGAGCGCTTATAAAAAGGTTTGAGCTTGATTCCTTGGAAGATGACACGGGCACGCTTGATTCTGAACCTGTCGCTATAAGCGTCAGCGAGGTTAGCTTTGCAGAGGCTCTTGAATTTGCCCGCGGCAAAAGAGTCGCATACTCACAAAAAGAGAATAGCTTTGAAATAAGTGACGGAGAGAGAGTCCTTCGTTTTTATGATGCGGGCAATGAAGAGCTCGTAAGCCTTTTTGAATCGGCAGAGCTTATTTGTCATGACTGTAAGGCACTTTATAAATACCTTGACAATAACGGCATGCGTTACCGCAACGCATATTTCGATATAACGCTCGGAGCATACGTTTACGACTCTAACAGAACAAAATATTCTATTG
>JAZNES010000184.1:0-5050 GCA_045588755.1 Eubacteriales bacterium
GGTCTGTCAAAAGTTTAAGAACGAGAGCAATAGCCTCATTGTGAGTAGGCATAGGATAATCGGTGCTGTAATTGTCCTTGCCGGGAGGCTTGTGGGTGGTAGAACCGGTAAGACCGATCTTTTCACAGGTACCTTTTGCCAGAACATTCTTGTTCTCCATATCAAACAACTGATACTTAAGAGAACTACTTCCGGCATTAACTACCAAAATCTTCATGTTTTTCCTCCGAAAAATTTATATATTTACAATCACCCTAAATTATATCATATAAAATTGTAAATTTCAAGGTCTTATTGAAAAAATAAGTAAAAATAGAGGGTTGCCCAAAAGGCAACCCGAAAGAGCTGTTATTTTGAAGTCTTATTCATAAAATCGCTGACGACTATATCTCTCAATTTTCCGAGCATTTCAGAAGCTCTGCCTCCGACTGATATTTTGTCTATTTCACAAACGGGTCGGCACAGAGTACCCGAAGAGGTCACTATTATCTCTCTTGCAGACATCATTTCGTCAAGAGTGAAGGCTTCTTCGACTACGGGTATCAAAAGCTCTGCCGCCGCCTTTATCAGATGTGCTCTGGCAACTCCCGAAAGTATCATATTATTTGCGGGAGCGGTCTTTAATCTATAGTCCTCGGTAATTATAAAAATATTCGAATGAGCGCACTCGGTGACAAGATCTCCGCGGTGAAATACCGCCTCGTCGACTCCTTTCTCATCGGCAAGCTTTGAAGCAAGAACGGTCGGCAAAAGATTGAGGGTCTTCATATTACAATGGAAAAATCTTGTGTCGGGAACGGTTATGAGCTTCATAGGGGTGTATGAATCGCGAAGCTTCATAGGACGGCAGGTAATAAGAAGATTGGCACGAAGCTCTTTGTCGGGAGCGTGATTTCTCAGCTGAGTGCCGCGCGAGACTTGAAAATATACGAGCTGTTCATCGCTGTCCACCTTTTTTACAAGGTCGTTGATAATAGACGAAAGCTCGTCTTTTGAAAAGGGAAGGAATATATCGAGAGCCGCGGCACTTTCAAAAAGCCTGTCGATATGCTCGTCAAGCGCATAGGTTATATAATTTCTCGTGTATATTGCCTCGTATATGCCGTCGCCAAAGAAGACAGCGCGGTCATTCATAGGTATCTGCATATTTTCTATAAGGTCGTATTTTCCATTGTAATACCCTAAATTTTCCATATATATCTCCTGCCGAAAGGCTCAAAATTTGATTTTTAATAAATAATATGCTTAAAGTTCTAAGCAAATTACTCAATTAAAATAATTATATCATAGCGATAAATCCTTGTCAATAGAACTAGATATCTTTGGATAATTTAGTCCTCTTATTGACAAGATAGCGTCAATAAGGTATAATAATATAAACTCGTTTTTTGGAGGTTTTTATATGTTTCCCAATGATATTTTACCGGGTATAGATCTGTACGTTATTTTGCTTGGATTGGCTGTGGTTGCCGCAATACTCAGCTTCAGTAAGCTTTCTGACGTTGTTGGAATAGAGGCAAAGCTACATAACTTCTGTCTGTATACTGCGATCGGCGCTGTCGTTCTCGGCTATGGCTCAGCGGTCCTTTTCCAAGCGTTTTACAATATTGCAGAGGTCGGAGGATTTGAGATAAATAAGGGCACGGGAGCGACCTTCTACGGCGGTCTTATAGGCGGCGCGGGAGCTTTCTTGGCTATATATTTCGGCGTCGGACATTTTATCTTCAAGGATAAGCTTCATATACAAAGAATATGGAAGGTGACCGATATTGCGGCGGCGGCTATCGTTATAGCCCATTCAATAGGAAGAATAGGCTGTCTTATGGCGGGCTGCTGTTACGGCGCGAGAACTGATTCATGGTGCGGAATAAAAATGGTCGGTCTTGGCTACAAGGTAATTCCCACACAGCTTTTTGAAGCGCTTTTCCTGCTTGCTCTCTTTATTCTTTTCACTTTCAGAATATTTAAGAAAAAGAGCTATAATCTTCCGATATATATGGCTGCTTACGGAGTGTGGAGGTTCTTTATCGAGTATCTTAGAGATGATTATCGCGGCACTACCTTTGTATCGGTCCTTACCCCCTCGCAGCTCACGGCAATTATAATGATAGTTGCGGGTATTGCTCTTGCACTTGTTATGATGTTTCTCAATAAAGCTAAGGCAGAGAAGAATGAGAATAAGTAAGAAAAAGGCGCTCTATCTTGCTACCTTCGTCATTTTCGGCGGAGCTTTTGCCGCAATAGAGCTGCTTGGAGTGAAATTTTCGCAAGATCCGATTCTTGACGATATATGGTATGGGATAGTTACTCGTCTTTTGGGAAGCATAATATGCGTGGCAATGGTGCTTTATTGCTCGTACGGCAGGCTTTTCTCTCTGTCTAATAACAATAGATTCAAAAAGCTTGCTGTGTTGATCCCTTGTTGGCTTGTAGTAATAAATAATTTTCCTTTTTTAGCTGTCCTTGACGGCAGAGCGGTGATAGACTGCGCTTGGCAGCTCATAGCCTTGTATGCCTTGCAGTGTTTGCTTACAGGCTGCTTTGAGGAGATAGCATTCCGAGGCTGTGTATTTATGCTCATTCTTGAAGGAAAGCATAAAACGCGCAAGGAGATATTCTGGTCAATAATCTATTCGTCGGCAATTTTCGGCGGAATACATCTGGCAAATCTTCTTGGTGGCGCGGGTATCGTGCCCGTAATTCAGCAGGTAGGATACTCCTTCCTTATAGGTGCTATGTGCGCTGTGGCGTTGCTTGTCACAAGAAGGATATGGACGAGTATTCTGCTTCACGCCGTATTTAATTTTGCAGGTGGAGTAGTGCCTACACTTGTCGGTAACGCTCATATATGGGATACCCTTACGATAGTGATAACGGCGGTTCTTGCCGTAATTGTGACGGTATATATGATGATCCTTTTTATAAAGATGGATATATCGGATATTCATACTTTATTTGAGAAAAACAAAAAAGAAAAAAAGATAAGCGAATGAGTGCTTCATTCGCTTATCTTTTTTATAAAAGCATCTACCGCGTTTTCAAGATATATTGTCTGATCGAATACGCATCTTACGGTAAACGGGGAATTCTTTTGCGCGAAATTGTCTTCGTTTGTCAGAATGAATCGCGAGATCGAATCGCAAAGCATAAAATACGCTTCAAGGATAGTTGACAGAAAAAGGGTAGAGTCGTTATCACACGACTTGTCAGATTCGCATATCATACCCGAAAGAATGGCGATATGCTTTTCAAAGCGGTCTACCGAGCGCGCGATCAGGGAAGAAAAAAGGTTATATTTGCCAAGCAGTCTTTTTTTTTCTTCTTCGTTTGCTGTGAATGTGAAGTCCCGTTCTGAATTTAGGCTCAGGGAATCAAGATATTTGCGTGTATGTTCTTTTAATGCGGTTGCTTCTTTGTACAGAAGCGCTAAGATATCCTCTTTCGTATACACAAAATACACCTCGCTTTTATAAAAATACGGAAACCGACCTTGCAAAGCTGAAGATCAGCCTGCCGATGCGGTTTCCGCCATTTTTGTTGAGCAGAATAGCTTTCGTTATCTTATCTCAACGTTTACTTTTCTGGAATCTGTTCCGGCAGCTGCCTTCATTATGCTACGGATCGCCTTGGCAATTCTGCCGCCCTTACCGATAACCATTCCCATATCGTCGGGAGCAACGCTCAGAATCAAGTTGACTTCATTTCCGTCAACCGTTTCGATGACCGTTACCTCGTCGGGACTGTCCACGATAGCGCGAGCGATTCCAACCAGGGTTTCTTTCAAATCTGTCATGTTCGGTCACCTTCGAAAAATCAGTCGATTATGCCCGATTTTTTGAGAAGTGCTCTTACAGTATCAGTGGGAACAGCTCCGTTAGAGATCCACTTTTTAGCCTTTTCGGCGTCGATAGCAACGGTAGCAGGCTCAGTGCCGGGATTGTAAGAACCGATCTCCTCGATAAAGCGTCCGTCTCTGGGAGAACGGCTGTCAGCGATAACAACACGGTAGGTAGGAGCTTTCTTCTTACCCATTCTTCTAAGTCTCATTTTTACTGCCATTTTTTGTTTCCTCCATATATAAAAAATTTAATATTTATAAAAACCCGTAATATCAGAACGGAATTTTCATCTTGCCTTTTCGCATCTTTGACATCATTTTGGGATTTGAGAACTGCTTCATAAGCTTTCGTATCTGATCGAACTGTCTGAGAAGCTTATTGACCTCCTCAACGCTCGTTCCGCTTCCCGCGGCGATTCGTTTCTTTCTCGACGCGTTCAAAAGCTCGGGCTTTTCTCTCTCAAGCTTAGTCATTGATTTTATAATAGCCTCGGTTCTTCCAACGGCCTTTTCGTCTATCTTTGCGTCCTTAAGAGCACCTGGCTTAACACCGGGCATCATACCGACGAGCTGTTCGATATTTCCCATTTTCTTGATCTGCTGGAACTGATCGAGGTAATCGTCAAGAGTGAAGGTAGATTCTCTTATCTTTTGCTCAAGCTCCTGAGCCTTCTTTTCGTCAAAGGCTTGCTCTGCCTTTTCGATAAGAGAGAGAACGTCGCCCATTCCAAGAATTCTTGAAGCCATTCTTTCGGGGTGGAAGGGCTCGATAGCATCAAGCTTTTCGCCTATACCGATGAACTTTATAGGCTTGCCCGTTACGTGCTTTATCGAAAGGGCAGCGCCTCCACGGGTATCACCGTCAAGCTTGGTAAGAATTACACCGGTAATGTCAAGTCTATCGTTGAATGTCTCGGCAACGGTGACAGAGTCCTGACCTATCATCGCATCGACTGTGAGAAGTATCTCTGTGGGAGAGGTCTTTGCTTTTATCGCTTCAAGCTCACCCATAAGGGCGTCGTCTATGTGAAGACGTCCCGCAGTGTCTATGAATACCATATCATAGCCCTTGAGAAGCGCGTGCTTTATTGCCTCGTCGGCTATCTTGAGGGGAGATTCCTTATCTCCAAGGGTGAATACGGGGATATCGAGCTTTAAGTCGGAGGCCAAGCGGTCTTAGGAAGACAAAGGGCTATGACAACTCCTTGGGTC
>JAZNES010000185.1:0-6608 GCA_045588755.1 Eubacteriales bacterium
GAAGAAGGGAATTATATTGAAGATGCCGATGATCACAGATATCAAGAGACAATAGGGCATTTTGAATATCAAAAGTAAAACGAGAGTTATAAAGGAAACTATTATAGAATCGAATATTTTACCTACGAAGAATTTTCCAAAGGTCGAGTTGGTGATCTTGAAATATCTCATCGTTTGCGAACATAGCCTTTGAGGCAAAAATGCTCTCATAGCCTTGGTTGCCTGTGCATAGAGCTTCTCTTTCGATATAAGCATATATATCGAGATAAAGAGAGCAAGGAAGATATTCTTGACGATCGAGAAGAGTGCCGAACCGTACGAGATTATATAGCTGCTCAAGGTCTTGAATATATCTCCCGATTCTGATAAGAGGTCGGTCACGATCTTCTTTATCTGCTCCGGCTCAAAGAAATCCGATCTCTCGGTAAAGCTCATAATAGTGTTGTTCAAGAAATCAGTAGTCTTTTCAAGATAAAGATTATAATTCGATCCGATATCTACAAGGCTGTTTATAAATCTCGGAAGAAGTATAGCAATGAATATGGCAATGAAAAAGATCGCCACGATATAAGTCAGAAGCAAGGAGAGCGCGCGTATCGCCTTTTTGCTTTTTAGCTTTGAGAAAACAGTGAATTCAAAAAATTTGAGAAGAGGATTAAGTACATATGCTATCGCACCACCGAGGATAATGGGAGTAAGTATACCGATGACCAAGCTCAAAAATTCTTTTATGGGATCGATATTTATTATTATGAGAATAAAAAGCAAGATCAAAGCGAAAGCCGTAACAGCTATGGCAAGCTTATTTTTTTCTTTGTTTTCATTTGGCTTTAACATATTTGACCTCCTAACTTGTAAAGATTACACTATATATTATAGTTTATATATTTTTTATTGATAAGTCAAGAGAATTTTTGAATTTATGCAAAGGTTTTTTTAATATTTTAACAAATACTTGCAAAAAATAGTAGAATGTGGTATATTAAATATCGTGTGATAATCTTCGATAGGAGAAAATGATGAAGCATATAGAAGAAAAAGGCTACGCCAAGATAAATCTTTATCTTGACATAACCTCGAAATATGAGGACGGATACCATCAGGTAAATACCGTTATGCAATCGGTGTCGCTGGCAGACGAGATAAGGATCTCGCTCAGTGACGATGGCAAGATAGAACTCTCTTGCGATAAAGAGGGCTTGCCTTGCGACGGCAATAATATCGCTTATCGAGCGGCGGAGATCTTTCTGGAAAAAGCCAAGCTTTCTTCGGGAGTGAAAATAGAAATAGTAAAACGTATACCTATATCGGCAGGTCTCGGAGGCGGAAGCACCGATGCGGCTGCGGTTCTCAGAGGGCTTAACGAGCTTTTTGAGCGTCCGCTTAAGAAGGATGAGCTCCTGACTCTCGGTGCGGAGCTTGGGGCTGACGTTCCGTTTTGTATAGAGTGCGGGACAATAATTGCCGATAAGCGGGGAGACCGTCTTTCCTATGCCACGCCGCTGTTTAATTGTTACATAGTTCTTGCAAACGGAGGAGAGGGAATATCGACGCCCTTTGCTTACAGGCAGCTCGATAACAGATATAACGATTTTGAAAAAGGGGCGCATAGAGTACACACCTCGGAGTCGCTTACCGACGCCATAGAGAAGGGAAATATCTCATCTCTCGGAGAGAGCTTGTATAACGTTTTTGAAAAAGCTATTCTGCCGATAAGACCCGTTGCGTGCGAAATAAAGGAGCTTCTCCTTTCCTCAAATGCTAAAGGGGCACTTATGAGCGGAAGCGGACCTACTGTTTTCGGGATCTTTGACGATATAAAGCTTGCCGAGAATGCGGTCGATAAAATAAATAAAAAAGGATATTTTGCGGCGGTTTGTCTTCCTGTTGGAAAAATATATTGATGCGGATAAGGTGCGCAGGTAAGGATTTCTCTTGCGCACCTTGCTTTTTTAATATTTAGTGAAAAATATTTTACAAAGAACTTGACATTTGAGAACAAAACAAGTATAATATTAGCGTTGTCCTTTGCTGGTGTGGCGCAGGGGTAGCGCAATTGATTCGTAATCAATAGGCCGAGGGTTCAAATCCCTCCACCAGCTCCAAAAGCTGTCAGTCGTTTGACTGACAGCTTTTTATCTTTATCGAAAAATGTAAATTGTCTATTGACAATAAGGTGTAAGTTTGATAGAATATTTGTAACGAAAAATATAATTTTTACTATTGTCGAGGCATAGGATATGAAAAAGATAGACTTGTCTAAAATAAATATTCAAAAAATAAACGAGGTTCTGGGATATACTCTCCCCGAAAGCTCCTTCGGAAAGGCTAAAACCGAGCACAACACTTTAATTGTCAAGCGTTCGGGAAAGAGCGTATATAAGGTCAACGGCAAGACGTTGACGGCTGATTCAAACAATATCGTCTTTCTCGCAAGTCAGACAGAGTATCATATGGAGGTCGAAACGAAAGGCCCTTCTATAGTGATAGAATTTGATATTGCACAGACTTGTGAAAATCTTGAGTGCGGTGAGTATTTTTTCAATAATGCAAAGGATATACTGAATACTGCAAAGAACATTTTGCATTATTGGACCCTTAAAGGCCCTGCTTATGAGGCGAAGTGTCTTTCCGAAATGTATAGCATTTTGACGCAGATCTCGACTCTTGACTCATATGCGCATACACTTGCTGGTAAGTATAGACTCATACATAAGTCAGTAAAATATATAGAGGAAAATTACGCAGATCCCGATCTGTATACCCCCGAGCTTGCCGAGATGTCCGAGATAGGAGAGACCTATTACAGAAACATATTCATCTCGGTATTCGGTATGCCTCCCGCAAAATATATACAGCAGTACAGAATAGACAAGGCAAAGGAGCTCTTAGTCAGCACCGAAAAGAGCATTGACGAGATAGCACACCTTGTAGGCTTTGCAAATTCTTCGTATTTCTGTAAGGTCTTCAAAAGCTTTACAGGAAAGACCCCGCTTGATTTTTCTGAGAAGAGAAGACTTCTCGGTTAATATATGTTAAGGAGAAATTTTATGAAAACTACTCTTGTCGTTATGGCAGCAGGCCTCGGTTCGAGATACGGCGGAAACAAACAGGTCGACGGAATAGGTCCGTCAGGCGAGATACTTATGCAATATTCTATCTATGACGCTATAAAAGCGGGCTTTGATAAGATCGTTTTTATAATAAAAAAAGAGCACGAGGAGATAATCAAGGGCTTTTGTCAGGGAATTAAGAATGCCGAGGTGAGATTCGCATATCACGATTACAGCTCGATACCCTCTTTTTATAAGATCCCTGCCGAGAGGACCAAGCCCTTTGGAACGTTGCACGCGATCCTTTGTGCACGCGACGTTATAAACGAGCCCTTTGCCGTCATAAATGCCGACGATTATTATGGCAGAGAGGCATTCAAGGTGATCTTCGATAAGCTACAGGACCTCAAAGAAGGCGAAGCCGCTATGGTTGCTTATAAGGTCAAGAATACGGTAAGCGAAAACGGCGCGGTCAGCCGAGGCGTTTGCAAAATAGAAGACGGCTTTTTGAACGAGGTAGTTGAAACTCACGGGATCGTCGTTGATGCCGAAGGCGTTATTACCGACGGTGAGGGTAAGAAAATCGACAGAGAGACCCCCGTTTCTATGAATGAATGGGGATTCCTGCCCGATATCTTTGACAAGGGTGAGAATATCTTCAATGAATTTCTGAAGGGGCTCTCAGATAGTGAGCTCAAAGCCGAGGCGGCTATTCCTACTGCAGTAGATACTATGATAAAGTCAGGGGCTCTCAAGGTGTTCGCGCTCCACACCGATTGTGAGTGGTTTGGAGTGACCTACAAGGAGGATAAGCCCGAGGTCGCGTCAAAGCTTCTCGAGCTTCATAAAAACGGATTCTATCCCGAAAAATTATTTTAATAACGCAAAAAGGTGAGAGATCTTGTTATCTCTCACCTTTTTTATATCCGTATACTTATTTCACCGTGTGAGAGGAGTCTTTCCTCTCCGTCATCGCGCCTTACCAAGAGATGAAGATCGTCGTCTATGCCAAGGACAGTCGCACTGTATTCTTCATTTGCCGAAGAAACTAAAACTTGCTTGCCTATGATAAAAAGCCTTTCCTTGTATTCTTGCCTAAATTCAGCTTCCGAAAGGGAATTGGAATAGCTGTAAAGCTCGTTTATTATCTCTGCACAAATAATACTTGGCGTGTCCGAGGTCGGCAATTTTCTTCCGCATACCGAGGTGGCAATATGCGAAAGTTCATCGGGGAAGTTCTTCGGAGATATAAGATTTATACCTATCCCCACTATAATGCAAGAGCTTTTTTCTTGACCTGAGAGCCTTGATTCACAGAGTATTCCCGCCGCTTTTTTGCCGCCTATGAATACGTCGTTTACCCATTTTATCTGCGCGGGTGTGCCACATATATTTTCAATAGCTTTTGCGACCGCTACCGCGGCGGCAGAGGTAAGCAAAAGAGAGCTGCTTGGCGTCTGTTCGATATGAAGCAAAAGACTCATATATATACCGCAGCCCTGCGGGGAATAGAAGCTTCTTCCAAGCCTTCCGCGCCCCTTTGTCTGATGGGCTGCTATTATCACCCTGTCTTGCCCGTCACAAAGGTGCGACTTTATCAGTTCATTCGTAGAGTCAACGCTCTTGTATATATCTATATCTACCGCCTTTGCTTGCGGTAAAAGATGTTTCTTTATGGTCTTTTCGTTAAAGCTTACCTTGCGTTTTGACATCGTTTTCTCCGTAAATTTATGATTCTGATCTAAATTATACCACGAAAAAGAGCATTTTACAAGTAGAAAAAGAGCCGCTGTAAAAACGGCTCTTTGTTAATTAAAATGTTTCAAGAGATTTGTTAAGAAACGCTCTCGTTTTCGGGGACTTGGGATTTTCGAAGATCTCTTCGGGAGTTCCTATTTCCTCGATTACGCCGTTTGCCATAAATATTACCTTGTCGGCAACGTTCTTGGCAAATTCCATCTCGTGAGTAACTACTATCATAGTTCTGTCCGAGTTTTTAAGCTCCTTGATGACCTTCAGGACCTCACCCGTAAGCTCGGGATCAAGTGCCGACGTAGGCTCGTCAAAGCAAAGAATGTCGGGGGATAAAACAAGTGCTCTTGCTATGGCAACTCTTTGCTGCTGACCGCCCGAGAGCTGATAGGGATAGAAATTTTCCTTTTCCGAAAGCCCCACCATTTTGAGAAGCTCGTGCGCTCTTTCCTCTATTTTAAGAAGCTCGACGTTTTTCATGTCCTGCGACACAGTTTTGTTCTTTATCATTTCCTTCAATTTAAGCTTCGGTGCGAGTGAAACGTTATCGAAGGCTGTGTACTGGGGGAAAAGATTAAAGGACTGAAAGACGAGTCCGAAATGGAGTCGTATATTTCGGACGTTTTTCTCGTTGTAGACAAAGCTCACAGAGGAGTCGAAGACGTTTTCACCATTCACCGTGACTTGTCCGAAATCGAGTACTTCAACGTAGTTGCGACAACGGAGAAGGGTGGTTTTACCACTTCCCGAAGAGCCGATTATAGCAAGCACCTCGCCGCGTTCAAGCTCAAAGCTTATACCCTTGAGGACCTCGGTCTTGCCGAAGCTTTTTACTATGTTTTTTACTTCAAGTAATGCCATACCGTCCTCCTTATACCTTGTAATATCCAAGCTTCTTTTCGAAATAGCCGAAGAGAAGCGTGAGTACTCCAACGAAGATGAGATAGAATGCCGCAGTGTAGAAGGTAGGCCATATAAGAGCACTGGTGGAAGCGTATTCCTCAGCCACTTTAAGTATCTCTGTAACCATAATAACGCGGGCAAGAGCGGTATCCTTAACGAGTGTTATTATTTCATTGGACATAGGGGGAATAATTCGCTTTACGACCTGCATCAGAACTACCTTGAAGAAGATCTGACTCTTGGTCATGCCGAGAACCTCTCCTGCTTCGTACTGTCCTTTCGGTATGCCCTCGATACCGCCGCGATATATTTCCGAAAAATAGCAGGCGTAATTTATAACAAAGGCAACTATTACGGCAATAAAGCGAGAAAAGAAGGGAACGTGCCACAAAAGTCTCGGTACGTAGAATACCACGAATATCTGAAGCATCAGCGGCACTCCGCGTATTATCCAAACGAAGACCTTCGTTACGTAGGCAAGGGGCTTGAATTTTGACATTGAGCCAAAAGAAATGATCAAACCCAAAGGAAGCGCTAACACGAGTGTTAGCGCGAATATCAGACAGGTTTTTTCAAATCCTTCAAGTAGCCTGAGCGTTACTTGCCAGAATGACAACCAGGTTATTGACATTTTTTATTTCCTCTGTACAAAGTTATTACTCGATAACTTCAACGAATTTTACTGCGTTTTCAAAGCCGTATTTCTTAGCCAAGGTTTCCATAGTTCCATTTTCGAAGAGAGTCTTGATAGCCTCGTTTACCTTCGCGGTAAGCTCGCTGCCTTTTGTAAATCCTACTGCATATACCTCAGATTCAAGCTCGATGCTCTCAACGACCATAAGATCGGCATAGTCGCCCTGTCCGCAAACGTTTTGTGCAAGAACTATATCCATAACCGCA
>JAZNES010000186.1:0-8237 GCA_045588755.1 Eubacteriales bacterium
CCCCTTTGTCTTCCTAAGACCGCTTGGCCTTCCGACTTCAACCTCAAACAAACCTATAAATCCCAATTTATTTGTTTTTTATCTATTGAAAAAAGTGATGTTTTGGTGTATAATTGTTATTCGGAACGATTAGAAAGGAGATAGGATATGTATATTTGTGTAATGCAGCGTCAAGCTGAATATAATTTGTCTTCTATCTCTAAATTCGGGGAACTCGAGGCGTCGAGATTATCTCATATAAGCAATCCCGAATACAAGGCTCAAAGTATAGCGGGACTTTTGGCGCTCGACAAAGCACTTGGAAATATCGAGGACAAGCCAAGATCCTTTGAAATAGAACGAAAAGAGGGAAGACCTTTTTTTGCCGAGCCGTGCGGGCTTGATTTTAATATCTCGCACAGCGCAGCTTTGGTCTGTTGCGTCCTTTCGGATAGTGCCGTCGGCATAGATATTGAGAGAATATCTCGAAATGCCGAAAAAAACGAAAGAATAGCCGAGCACTTTTTTACAGAAAATGAAAAAGCCCTTCTTTCTTCCTGCGAAGGAGAAAAAGACGAGCTTTTTTACAAAATATGGACAGCCAAGGAAGCTACGGCAAAGCGCTCTTCCGGCGGTCTTGCCTGTACTTTATCTGAGGACACCGTTCAAAACGCGCGTGACGGAAAAGCTTTTTTTCGGAGCTTTATTTTGAGAGTTAACGGTGAAAAATATATAATGACGGTTTGTTCCGACAAAGAAACGGGTATTCGGGAAATGCTTATCTATGACGGTATAGACTGTATGGAATATTAACGAGGAAAAATATGGATATAAAAGAAATAATAAACGAATACAAATACAAAAGCGAGCTCCACGTGCACACAAGTCCTGTCAGCAAATGTGCCGACTTTTTGCCCGAGGAGGTTGTGCGGCGATATGCCGAGGCGGGTGTCGATTCGATCGTTATAACGAATCATCTGTCGCCTTTCTTTTTCAGCAAAAACGGCAGAGGAGCCGAGTTTTATCTGAATGATTATTACAAAGCCAAGGTGGCAGGTGATGCGCTTGGAATAAACGTCATTCTCGGCGCCGAGATAAGGTTTGAAGAAAACGCCAACGACTATCTTGTCTACGGAATATCCGAGGATGACATAGAGAAAATGATCAGCTATATTCCAAAGACGCTTGCCGATTTCTACAAGGAATTTAAGAATGACAAAAACGTTATTTTGCAAGCTCACCCCTTCAGATCGAGAGAGGGAGGGGCTGTGGCTCCCGTGGAATATATAGACGGAATAGAAACCTTTAATCTTCATCCGGGTCACAATTCGGGTCCCGGCTTCTCGACAAGATTTGCAAAGGAGAATGGCTTGCTCGTTTGCGGGGGGACAGATTATCATCACCCGGACCACGAGGCACTTTGCCTTACGCGAAGCAAATATATTTTGCGTGACTCCTATGACGTTGCCGAGCTGATAAAGTCAAAGGACTTGCTTTTTGACATGTCGGGACATATAGTTTTTCCGTACGGATATTAATAAAAAAAGGTCTGTGGATCTTTCCACAGACCTTTTTGTTATTCAAGAGAATCCTTTATAAATTTTCTGAATTTCGGACCCCACCACTCGTTATAGCCGAGTCTTGAGGGGTGTATCATATCGCGCATATAGAGCACGTAATCCTTGGCGGGGATATTTCTCATATCCGCGTCATTCCAGAGGTCAATGACCGATATCTGCCATTTTTGCGCTATTTTGAGCAACGCATCTACCATTTGGGCATAACCGGGGCTGTCGTAAAAGGTGCCCGTGTAAAATGCTATCTTACAGCCGTAGGCTTCTTTTACGGAAGCGATTATAAATTCTATCGCGCCTATGACGGTCTTTGTATTGAAGGCTTCCTTTGCAAAGCTGTCGGATATTTCTCCGAGGGGAAGGCTGAGTCTCGCATCATTAGTTGAGAGCTGACATATAAAAAGATCGCAATCCTTTTGCTCGGGTATATTCGCACGCAGTCTTGCGACGTAGGAGGTCTCGTCGTTGTCGACGAGTGTCGTACCCCATACCGCCCACTTGATAGAATTTATCGACAGAGCCTCTGCGGAGTCATCTGCCATTGAATAGTTATGAGGTCCGAGCGTTACCGACGAGCCGAGAAAGATGACCGTCTTGTTCTCAAGGCCCATATCAGCCCTCAAGCTTCATATATCCGTCCTTTACAAGACCTATCTTGCGAAGTATCTCGTTAAAGGCAAATGCGAGAAGTGCGGGGAGCACGAAGCATACCAGAGCGAGCCCTATCCAATTGAGAGGCGTTACCTCTGCGGGATATCCGTTTTCGGGGACGAGCCAACCGAGGATCATACCGATAGGGCCGAGAAGACCGCAGGTTCCCATTCCCGAATTTATTGCCGCACCGTACATACGAAGGTCAAAAACGCATACTGCGAGAGGACCCGTGATGGCAGAAGCAAGTGTGGGAGCTATCCATATCTGAGGGTGACGGACGATATTGGGCATCTGGAGCATACTTGTTCCGATACCCTGCGAGATAAGTCCGCCCCATTTATTCTCTCTGAAGCTTATAACGGCAAAGCCTACCATCTGCGCGCAACAGCCCGCAACTGCGGCAGCACCCGCGATAGCAAGGCCCTCACTTGAGCCCTGCGCTATTGCGCTTCCCGTCATAACGAGTCCTGCGCATATTGCCGCACTCGATATAGGCAGTGTGAGAACGACACCTATGACTAGCGATATTATTACCGATGCAATAAATGGAGCCTGCAATGAAGCCCAACCGATAAATGTACTGATATATCCTGCGAGAGTTCCTATGTAAGGAGCGACGAATATAGAAAGAAGTCCGCCGACGAGTATCGTGGTGAAGGGAGTTACAAGGATATCGACCTTGGTCTTCTTTGAAACGAGCATACCTATCTCGGTGGCAAGGATTGCGATTATGAATACCGCAAGAGGTCCGCCCGCTTTGCCAAGAGAGTTTGCGGCATATCCGACAGCAGCCGCCGAAAAGATAACGAGGGGATGAGCCTTAAGAGAGTAAGCGATACCCGCCGCCATAGCAGGACCTGCCATAGCCGTAGCGAAGCCGCCTATCTGAGCGAAAAGGGAGAGCTTCGGGATCATACCGAGAGCATTGAAGATAGTTCCTATGAGCAAGGAAGCGAAAAGTCCCTGCGCCATAGCGCCCATAGCGTCGATGAAGTAACGCCTAAAAAGCTTTTTGAGAGTTTTCATAATAAGCCTCCATAAATTTTATTTGGGTATAGTATAGCACATTTGTTTTTTTAATTCAATATCAAAAAAACACATAAAATCCAAAAAATAGCTGATTTTTTTGTATTTTTTACAAAAAAATATTGCCGACCGCCTTATCTTTGAGGTGGTCGGCAGCAAATATTATCTTACGTAAGGAACGAAGCCCAGCTTCTTTTGTACCTTTGAAAGTGTGCGGCAAGCGCAGTAGGACGCCTGCTCGGCGCCGGCTTTCATTACACCCTCAAGATAGGATTTATCTGCGAGGAGCTGATTGAATTTTTCTCTTACGGGAGCGAGTGCGTCGGCGCAAGCCTCACCGACTGCGAGCTTGAAATCACCGTAGCCCTTGCCCGCAAATTCCTTTTCTATCTCCTCAACGGTCTTTCCCGTAAAGCAGGAATATATCGTGATAAGGTTGTTTATACCGTCCTTGCCCTCTGCGAAGCGTATCTCGGTATCCGAGTCGGTAACGGCACGCTTGAATTTGCGTATTACGGTATCCTTGTCGTCAAGTATATACACGACGGCATTGGGATTTTCATCGGATTTTGACATCTTCTTGGTGGGCGCGGCGAGCGACATTATCTTCTTACCCGAGGAGGGAATTATCGGCTCGGGAATGGTGAAGGTGTCGGGGTAGAGCTGGTTGAAGCGCTCTGCTATATTTCTGCAAAGCTCAACATGCTGCTTCTGGTCAGCGCCTATCGGTACGACATCGGTCTGATAGAGCAGAATATCCGCCGCCATAAGAGAGGGGTAGGTAAAGAGTCCCGCGTTTACGTTGTCGGCGTGCTTTGCGCTCTTATCCTTGAACTGAGTCATACGCGAGAGCTCTCCAAAGCCCGTAAAACAGTTGAGTATCCAAGCGAGCTCGGCGTGCTCGTGAACGTGTGACTGAACGTAAAGGGTGTTCTTTTCGGGATCAAGACCGCACGCTATATAAAGCGCAAGAGTTTCATAGGTCCTTCTTCTGAGATCGGCGGGTACTTGACGTACCGTTATAGCGTGCTCGTCCACTACGCAGTAGAAGCACATATATTTTTCAGAGAAGGTAGAAAAATTCTTTATCGCGCCAAGATAATTTCCTATCGTAAGATTTCCGCTCGGCTGTACGCCCGAGTAGGAAACAAGTCTGTCTTTGAACATAAAAGCCTCCGTAATTGAGAGCGGTATATCTCTCGTTTTTACTATACCAATAATGATAGCACAGTTTTATCAAATTGTCAATTGACTTTTGCGTTATATTATGTTATTATTAAGTTAAATAATTAGGAAGAGGTGTAGTTCGATATGATAAAGCACGTAGTAATGTGGAAATTCGTACCTGAGAACAGGGAAGCAAATATGAATACCGTAAGGGATATGCTCCTTGCGTTGCCCGCAATCATTCCGGAGATCAAAAAGATGCAGATATTTTTTGACGTTTCGGGAACGGATATGTCGATGGACCTTATGCTTGATACCGAATTTGAGTCGCTCGAGGCTCTGCACACTTATGCCGCCCATCCCGAGCACGTCAAGGTATCAAAATTTGTAAAAAGCGTTATCGAGAAGAGAGTAGTTCTCGATAGCGAGATATAGATGTAGATGTAAAGAGAGGAGATTTAATATGATCAAAATTGAAAGAGCCTCTGTTATGAACTTTGAAAATGCCATAAGAGGCGCAAGAAATCCTATGAACAGCTGGGGAAAAATGGACAGCTCATACGACGAAAACGGCAACTATGTCCTTGGAGAGAATGACCTCGATCTCGCACGCCGTCTGGCTCACGCGGGAAGCGACCACAGAAAATTTTTGCGCCAGATATTCGTAAGCGTCGATATAACCGCGCCGCTTTATTGGTGGAAGGAATTTGATACCTATAAGGTCGGCACTGTTGCAAACTCTTGCAGTACTATGCATAAGATACACGCGAAATCCTTTGAGAGAGATGATTTCTCCTGTGACAAGCTCGACGAAAAGGGTCTGGCTATGCTCGATGCACTCATAGAATACCTTGAAGGCGAGAGAGTAAAATTCTGCGCCGATAAATCCGACAAGCAGAGCTGGCACAATATGATACAGATGCTTCCTTCAAGCTACAATCAGATGCGTACTGTTTCACTCAATTACGAGAATCTTATAAATATGTATTACGCAAGAAAGACGCACAAGCTCTCCGAGTGGCACGTCCTTTGCGATTGGATACGCTCTCTGCCTTACGCCGAGGATCTTATTCTCGTAAAAGAACAATCGCTTTAACGTTGTAAAGTGATAAAATATTTGCACAATATCGGCAGTAAAAACAGGGGCGTTTTTTGGCAAAAAGTCAAAAATGCAGTTATATTTATTAAATTTTTAACAAACTATTGACTTGAAACTTAAAAAAATATATAATGAAAGTATCTTTTTTTATGGCAGCTATCGCAAATGCGGCAGCTCGTCTTACGGAGGTTTATTATGAACAGAGTTTTTAATTTTTCAGCAGGTCCTTCTATGCTCCCTATGCCTGTTCTCGAGAAGGCGGCATCCGAGCTTATATGTTACGGCGAGTCGGGTATGTCTGTTATGGAGATGTCCCACCGTTCTCCCGATTACGAGGCAATAATCAATGACGCAGAGGCTATGCTTCGCAAGCTTATGAATATTCCCGAAAACTACAAGGTTCTCTTCCTTCAGGGCGGAGCATCGACACAGTTTGCGGCAGTTCCTATGAACCTTATAAAGAGAACAGGTAAGGCTGATTACATAGTATCGGGTCAGTTCTCGGGCAAGGCATACAAGGAGGCTCAGAAGCTTGGCTACGACGTTAAGTGCGTTGCTACGACCAAGGAGGACAACTTTGACCACGTTCCGTCGGTCAAGAGAGAGGATTTCCGTCCCGACGCTTCCTACGTCCATATCTGCTTTAACAATACTATTTACGGAACAAAGTACGGATATATTCCCGACACGGGCGATATTCCCCTTGTTGCCGATATGTCGTCCTGCATCATCTCCGAGCCCGTTGACGTGAGCCGCTTCGGCGTTATATACGCAGGTGCTCAGAAGAATATGGCTCCCGCAGGACTTACCGTCGTAATCGTAAGAGAGGACCTTCTTGATTTTGCAGAGGAGAATATGCCCACTATGCTTGAGTGGAAGACTATGGCAGAGAATGGCTCTATGTACAACACTCCTCCTTGCTACGCTATATATATGGCAAAGCTCGTTTACGAGTGGATCCTTTCTATCGGCGGCCTTGACGAGATGAAGAAGATGAACGTTAAAAAGGCAGCGCTTCTTTACGATTATCTTGATTCTCAGGATTACTATCTTGCTCCCGTTAAGAAGGACAGCCGTTCTATGATGAACGTCACCTTCGTTACAGGCAACGCAGATCTTGATAAGAAGTTTGCTTCTGAGGCATCAAAGGCAGGTCTCAAGAATCTCAAGGGACACCGCTCGGTTGGCGGAATGAGAGCTTCTATATACAACGCGATGCCTTATGAGGGCGTAGAGAAGCTCGTTGAGTTTATGAAGGCGTTTGCTCTTGCAAATCCCAAGGATTAACGAAAGGATATTTGTAAAAATGAAGAATATACAGCTTTTGAATAAGATAGCCGCTGTCGGAACAGACAATCTCGACAAGGCAGAGTACAATATAGGTGCAGAGGTAGAAAATCCCGATGCGATAATGGTTCGTTCGGCTGCTATGCACGATATGGAATTCGGTGATAACCTCAAGGCTATCGCACGTGCAGGAGCAGGTGTAAACAATATCCCGATAGACCGCTGCTCAAAGGACGGAATCGTAGTATTCAATACCCCCGGTGCTAACGCAAATGCCGTTAAGGAGATGACGGTCTGCGCACTTATGCTCGCTTCCCGTGACGTTGTCGGCGGCGTGAACTGGGCGCAGAGCCTTGTCGGTACGCAGGGCGTTGCAAAGGCAGTTGAGGCAGGAAAGTCGAAATTCGCGGGCGTTGAGATAATGCGCAAGAAGCTTGGCGTTATCGGACTTGGCGCTATCGGTGGCGCTGTTGCTAACGTTGCCGTTCACCTCGGTATGACCGTTATCGGCTGTGACCCCTTCCTCAGCGTTGACGCTGCTTGGAATATCAACCACCACGTAGTAAAAGCCCCTTCCTTTGCAGACGTATTCAAGGAAGCTGACTATATAACCCTTCACGTTCCTTCAACTCCCGATACAAAGGGAATGATAAATGCAGAGAGCATCGCTACTATGAAGGACGGAGTAAGAATAATCAACCTTGCGCGTGCGGATCTTGTAAATTCCGACGATCTTAAGGCGGCTCTTGCAAGCGGAAAGATCGCTTCCTACGTTACCGATTTCCCGACCGAAGAGACTGTCGGAGTTCCCGGTATAGTTACAATTCCTCACCTTGGCGCATCGACCGCAGAGGCAGAGGACAATTGCGCTGTAATGGCCGCTTGTCAGCTTGACGATTATCTCCGTTACGGAAATATCAAGAATAGCGTAAACTTCCCGAACGTATCTCTCCCCTTGAGCGGAGATCACAGAATCTGCGTTCTTCACGCGAATGTTCCCGCAGTTCTTTCGAAGATCACCACACTCTTGTCTGAGCTTGGCGCGAACATCGAGAACATGATAAACAAGTCTAAGGGCGACAACGCATACACCCTTGTTGACGTAAGCGGAAAGCTTTCCGATGAGCTCTCCGACAAGATAAAGGCTATCGACGGCGTTATCAGAGTAAGACTTATCTAAAACCCTAAAAAATGACGGCTACCTCGTTTGAGGTAGCCGTTTTTGCATTGTTCGTTAAATTGAGATTTATCGGGGAGATTTGTTTTCACAAAAAACGGACCGTCGAGGACTGTAAAGTGTAGTATGATTATATACAGGTAGTGCAAGATGAGTGTATACAGTTTTGTGATATAATAAAGGCAGAAAAATGACCGAAAAGGAGGTTGTTCGAATGCCTTGGAAGGACAAAACTGTGGAAGAATTAAGAAAAGAATTTGTAGAGGCTGCAAAG
>JAZNES010000187.1:0-2748 GCA_045588755.1 Eubacteriales bacterium
CGCCAGCTCCCTCCCAGAGGGAGCCTAAAAATTACATTTCCTTAAAATTTATTACACACCTATAAATCCCAATTTATTTGTGTGCATAGAGTCCGGGAGGGGAGACCCCTCCCCTACAAACGAAGATTATATTGCTCGCTCTACGTCTTCGTGCCCGTTGTGAGCACGGAGAGCGGAGCAAGGGCTGCGGGAGCAAGACCAAATGTTTGAAAGTTTTTGGAAAGTGTGAAAACCTTTTTCCAAAAAGGTTTTCGCGTTTTTCTTAACGCAAACTATCTAACCGACAAATCCCAATTTGTTGATTTTCGTTTTTATAACAACGATTTTTTCAAGAAAGTGAATAAAGAGAGGAAAAAAGGCAAGAATAAAGTCAGTAAATAACTCAAAAGGAGCATAAAAAATGTCTGACAAATTCAAGAATTCAAAGTTTTTTGCCAAATTTAAGGACGCAAACGTGAACCGCGCTACGATAATAACCACCGTAATGCTCGTGGCGGCTATAGTCGTTATCGTTTCGGTCACGGTTGCGGCTAACCGTTCAAAAAAGAATAACGAGCTTCAAGATCCCCCGAAGGATTCGGATCCTATAGTAAACGAGCCAGAGGACAAGCAAGACGAGCAAAAGGATCCCGAGCCCGAGCAGAAGGAGGACCCGCCCGCAGATGAGACCTCAAAGCCCGTAAGCGATCCCCTTCCCTCTCTTATTCTTCCCGTAAAGGGAGCTTTACTCAAAGGACACGACGCGAGCCTTCAGGTCTTTTCGACCACGATGAACGATTACAGAGTTCACCTTGGAATTGACCTTGTCACCGAGGAGAACGCTCCCGTATACGCAGCGGCAGACGGAACTATAAGTAAGATATGGGAAGATGTCAAGATGGGTTACTGTATGTCTATCGAGCATAGCGGAGACGCTCTCACCGTATATAAGAATCTCGGAGAAACTCTTCCCGAGGGAATAGCCGAGGGCGTTTCGGTGCATTCGGGACAGCTTATTGCAATGGTTGGAGCGAGCGCGATGGTAGAGATCGCCGAAGAGCCTCACCTTCATTTTGAGATGACGGTAGGCGGACTTGCGGTAGACCCGCTTGAATATTACGATGAAGCGGCACTCGAAGCCCTTAAAGCAGATTCCTCTTACGAAGAATAATATAGGGCTTGTCGGGGAGATAGATTGTTCAGAGGAGTTGTGTTGGGGGAGACTTTTTGAAAAAAGTCTCCCCCAAGTCCCCTTCAAAAACCTTCAAACACATAGGGCGATTTTGGGAGACGTATTCACTTTGATTTTTGTTCACTTTATTTGTTTATGACCGTTGTGAGCACGTAAGGGCGGAGCAAATCAATGTTTACGAAGTAAACTTGATGTGAAGCGAAGCGGAGCTTGTCTGCTGGGAGCTATCCCTAAAATGTAAGGAAAGCTTTGGGAAAGTTTGAAAACTTTTTCTCGAAAAGGTTTTCACGAATATTTTACCTTAAATTCATCCATATTGGTTTGAAGTTTTTTAGAGGGGGGTGGGGGGGAGAGCTTTTTTCAAAAAGCTCTCCCCCGCATAGATCCAAACACTTTTATAAATTAAAATTTGAAAAATAAAAACCCGTTTTCGTCATAACGAACGAAAACGGGTTTGTGCTTTGCGGTATATAATTACTTTTTGGACTGCTCTTCGAGGAATTTCGCTCTGTTGAAGCCCTCGGTGGTCTTTTCTTTGATGTCGCCTGACTTGGTAAGAGCTATCTTTGTGAGCAAAGGACCGACTATCTCATACACGAGAACTGCGAAAAGAACGATGTTTCTTACGAGAATTCCTTCTTCTCCCATCGTCTGAAGGACGATCGTCGACATTCCAAGGGCTACTCCTGCCTGAGGAAGAAGGGTTATTCCGAGATATTTCTGGATATTGTTATCACAGCCTACCCATTTTGCGCTCATTCTCGCGCCGTAATATTTACCGACCGAACGCGAAAGGATATAGACGACGCCTACGATTATGACCGATACCGAGGCGAGAATGTCAAGACGGAGCTCAGCTCCGCTGAGCACGAAGAAGAGCACGAAAAGAGGAGCTGTCCACTTGTCTACTTTGTCCATAATGTCTGCCGAGAAATCGCACAGATTGCAGAATACCGTTCCGAGCATCATACAAACGAGGAGAGGAGAAAATCCTATCGATATCTCGCCTATCTCGAAGTGCATCATAGAGAGCGCGACCGAGAGAAGAACGAAGGATATAGACATCGCCATTCTTCTTGAGCCCGAGTGGAATATCTTCTCACACGCGGTAAAGAGCGCGCCCATTACGAAGCCGAGGGCGAGCGAAAGAACGACCTCTATGAGAGGATTTACGATTACCGAAACAATGCTTATCGAGCCTGTCATAAGAGCTCTTGCAATACCGAAGGATACTGAGAAAATGACAAGTCCGACCGCGTCGTCAAGGGCGACTATCGGCAAAAGAAGATCGGTAAGCTTACCCTTTGCCTTATACTGACGAACGACCATAAGTGTCGCGGCGGGTGCCGTTGCCGTTGCTATCGCGCCGAGTATTATTGCCATTGAGGGCGTAAGAAGATCTGTCGTGAGCGCAAGTGCGATAAGAGCCGCGTCAACGATGACCGTCGTGATAAGAGCCTGAAGCACGCCGATAACGGTCGCCTGCTTTCCTATCTCCTTAAGCTCGGAAAGACGGAACTCGTTTCCGATAGCGAAGGCGATAAAGCCATGCGCCACGTTTGAGAGTATCTCAAAGG
>JAZNES010000188.1:0-3021 GCA_045588755.1 Eubacteriales bacterium
ATATTTTCTGCCTCGGATTCGAGTTCGATCTCCTTAGCGATGGTGACACCGTCGTTAGTTATAAGGGGAGAGCCGAATTTTCTGCCGAGGACGACGTTTCTGCCCTTAGGACCAAGGGTGATTTTAACGGTATTCGCAAGCTTATCAACGCCGTTTACAAGGGCATTTCTTGCTTCTATTCCGTAAAGAATTTCTTTTGCCATTATAAGTATCTTCCTTTCTGAATTGATCTTTTTAATTATTCAACGATAGCAAGTATGTCAGCCTGACGTACGATATTGTATTCAACGCCGTCTGCCTTTACTTCTGTTCCCGCATACTTAGAGGTAATTACCTTATCGCCTACCTTAACGACCATAACGACCTCTTTGCCGTCAACAAGTCCGCCGGGACCTACTGCTACGACCTCTGCTACCTGGGGCTTTTCCTGAGAGGCAGCTGTGAGGATAAGACCGCTCTTGGTTTTTTCTTCTACGTCGACGAGCTTAACTACAACTCTGTCAGCCAATGGTTTGATTGTCATATCACAATCCTCCTAACAATGATATATTATTTTTTATTAAAAACAAGGTTGTTTGGCACTCAAAAAGGCAGAGTGCTAATCCACAATGATATTTTACACCATTTTATAGAAAAATCAATAGTTTTTTGAATATTTAACATTTAATTAACATTTGATTGTTCAGTATATATCAAAATACCGAATAAGATGTATCATAAGGCGTAAAAAAATTGATAAACGGTTGAATTTTGGAGAAATAAATAGTTGACTAAGGAGGCAAAATGTTAGACCTTATAAACAAATACTTGCTTGGTCCGTCGGTTTCGATAGCACTTATCATCGCGGGCATATATTATAACATCAAATTGAAGGGATTTCACCTTACACATTTTCCGAAGATCGTAAAGGCTATGCTTAAAAAGCAGGACAAAAACGGAGTGTCGCCCTTTCGAGCGCTGACTCTTGCCCTTGCGGGTACACTCGGAGTAGGGAATATCGTCGGGGTGTCTGCCGCCATATATCTTGGAGGCTTCGGCGCGGTCTTTTGGATGTGGATAAGCGCTCTTTGCGCGATGCTTCTTAAATACGCCGAGATAGTCCTTGCTATGCGTCACCGACGCTTTGATAATGAGGGCAGACCTTACGGCTCGGCTATGCTTTACATACGCGATTTTTTCAATTCTGCGGGACTTAACAGACTTGGTAAAGTAATAGCGGGCGTTTTTGCATTTCTTTGTATCATAAACGCCTTTTCTATGGGCAGTATGATACAGATAAATGCAGTCGCGGTCTCATTTGAGGGAATTTTCGGAATATCCCCCGCTATAACGGGTGGAATTCTTTGCGTGCTCGTATTTGGGGTCATAAAGGGAGGCTCTGATATAATATCGGGCTTTACCGAAAAATTAGTTCCTTTGATGACGCTTGGGTATGTCTTACTATCAATTGCTGTTATCATACTTCGCAAAGAGCTTGTCGGCGGAGCAATAAGAGAGATATTTGTTTCTGCTTTTTCCTTTCAGAGCGCTTCGGGCGGAGTAGTTGGCTTTTTCCTTAGTCGTTCCTTGCGATACGGTGTTATGAGAGGTCTTGTTTCGAATGAGGCGGGCTGCGGAACGGCACCGACAGCCCATTCCACCTCAAACTCAAAAAGTGCCGTGGAGCAGGGCTTTTTTGGAATATTTGAGGTCTTTGTAGATACAATAGTTCTTTGTACTATGACTGCCATTGTAGTGATGCTCTCATATAGAGAGGTAGCGCATTTCGGTGAAAATTCAATAATGATGACTATATCGGCGTATTCCTCTGTGCTTGGCGCACCCGCGGCATATTTTCTTGCTGTGTCTGTATTGCTTTTCGGATTTGCGACGGTAGTCTGCTGGGCTCATTACGGAATCGAGAGCTGTAAATATTTCACCCGCCGAAAAGGGCATATAAGGATATTTACCTTTTTATACGTGCTCTCGGTATTTTTCGGCTCGGTCATAAGCGCGGGCTTTATCTGGCAATGCGCGGATATTGCGATAGGCGTTATGACTCTCATAAACGTTTGTGTGATATCTCTTATGTCAGGGGAGGTCAAAAAGGCGACCGATAACTATTTTGGGCTACCTTTTTGAGAAGCCGTGTTTTATATACGCTTTGTAATTCTTTATCTGCGAGAGCTTTACAGTTCCCGTTATAAGAAGGAAAAATATATAGACCGTTACGGCGAGTAATACATATGCTGTAAGGGTGATCTTCTGCGAAAACAAGAAAATACAATATTTTGAAAATATCGCTTTAGTTACAAGTGTCGCGCCGATCACAGATATCAGAGGCTTTATCACCCAGGAGAATATTCCGGGCTTGGTGCGGCTTATCATAAGCAAACGGGTAAGACTCAGGGTGGTGTTTATGGTCTCTGTGAAATATACGGTGATTATGTATCCGAGTATTCCGTACTTGGGTAAAAGGAAAATTACAAGAATTACCGATATAAAGGCATCTGCGATATTTACGAACATAGAATATACCTGCTGACCGAGTCCCTTTAATATGGCGTCGGTAGAGGAGTCTATATACATAATGGGTATCAGCGGTGCGATCATTCGAATATATCTGCCCGCATCGCTGTTTGGATATATTGAAGCTCCAAGCTCGTAGGCAAAGCAGGATAAAATGCCCGAAACACCTATTGCGAATATCAGAGAAGCCCTAAGGACTCTTGAAATTATTCTTTCTATCCTTTCGTTTTCATCTGCCGCCTGGGATTGCGATACCTCGGGTATAAGAAGTCCGGCGAAGGAGGACAGGATCGCTGAGGGAAATAGAACGAGAGGGAAGACCATACTGTGTACAGTACCGTAGGCGGCAAGAGCACTATCTCTGTTGCTTCCGCTCTTTTCAAGCCCTATAGGGATAAGAAGATGCTCAAGCGTTATAAGTGCCGAGCGCAAATAAGTGCTCAGGGCAATAGGAATGGCGATCCTTATAAGAGCCGAGGAGATATTGCGTTTTTCTTTCTGCGAAACAGAAGT
>JAZNES010000189.1:0-12519 GCA_045588755.1 Eubacteriales bacterium
GAGCCTGCCTCACGGGCAACGCCCTTGACGAGAACGATACCGTCCTGTATTTCGGGAACCTCAAGCTCGAATATTCTGCGGACAAGTCCGGGGTGGATCCTCGAAAGAGTAACGAGGGGCCCCTTCGACTCCTTGTTTACCTCGGTAACGAAGACCTTTACCCTGTCGCCTACCTCGAAGGTCTCGCCGGGGATCTGCTCGCTGTGGAGAAGGACCGCATAGCTCGTTCCGGTTTCAAGAACGACGTTTCCGTTCACGTTATCGACCTTGTTTACGGTAGCTGTGATTATCTCTTCCTTCTTGCTCTCGTATTCGTCCTGCATTACCTTTCTCTCGCCCTCGCGGATACCCTGTATAATAACAGACTTTGCCGCTGCGGCACTGAGACGGCGAAGATTCTTGGTCTTTACCTCTGTTTCAACTATCTTGCCGACGGTATATCTCTTGCTTATTGCCTTTGCCTCCTCAAGAGATATCTGGCACTGAGGATTGGTTACCTCCTCGACCACCTCTCTCTGAGTATATACCTTTACGTCCTCTTTTACAGGGTCGATATTTACTCTCATAAGAGTGCTGCTTCCGTATTCCTTTTTAAGTGCCGAAAGAAGCGCTGCCTCGATCTTTTCGAGCATATACTCCTTAGGTATCTTCTTCTCCTTTTCAAGAAGGTCAAGAGCTACAAAAAATTCCTTATTCATTATATGTTCCGTCCTTTAATATTTATCTGTTTGTTTATTTCTTAAAATTCAAATACCGTCTTTATTTTGGAGACCGCCGAGCGCTCGAAGGATATATTTCCGTTCGCGGTCGATATAACGACTCTTCCCTCTTCGTCGAGCGGGAGAAGCTCGCCTGTATAAACTCGGCTTCCGTCCTTGGGGGCGAAAAGTCTTACTTCAACGTCAGCTCCAACGCAGGCTTCGATATGCGCATCGGTACGCAGCTCTCTTTCTATTCCCGGAGAGCTGACCTCAAGACAGTAAGCAAGGTCTATCGGGTCTACCTCGTCAAGTATGGGATCTATCGCGCGGTGCATCTTTTCGCAATCGTCGATATTGATGCCTTCCTCAGAATCGATCGTTATACGCAGTATCCTCTGCGCGCCCTCTCTGACGAATTCGACGTCCCAAAGAATATATCCAAACTCATCGGCAAGCGGCTGTGCGAGCTCTCTGACGGTTTGCGCTACGTTTTTTTGATTTTGCGCCATAGTATCCTCCCTATCGGTTGATTTTATAAAGGTCTATTCAGCAGTTGAGAGTGGACCGTTAAGCCCACTCTCATGATATACTGTTGGTAGTATATCACATTTTTTTCACTTTTGCAATAGTTTTTTTGATTTTTTATTATCTATTTTTCGTTTTTTAGCCTGAGTATTGAAGATTTCTTTCATTAAATTTACATATAGTTGATTTTTAGTGTTTACAAACACGCAATTTTATGATATACTACTAAAATAGGTGGATTATCGCTATCTTCGGACAGTGCTCCCCCTACAATCTGTTTATTTCAAGAGGTAACCCGTGCAAGAAAGCCAAAACAAAAGCCAAAAGCTTCTCAAAAATATAGCGGCAATACTCTACGTTATAGCCGCATCTGCCTTTTTGCCCATTGCCTGCTTCGCGAAGGTGCCCGACCCTCTCCACGACCTTGTTTCGGTCGCGGCGGCAGCTCTGTGCATATTCGGGATAGTTCTGTGCGTTATGGCAGCAGGCTCACTCAAGCCCATATTGCCCTTCGCTCTTATAACGTTATTCCTTTTTTTGTGGTCAGCCTCAATAACAGGCGCTTCGATAATTCCGCTCATCTTTATCTCGATAGCGGTATTTGCATATCTGTGCCAGTTGCTCGACTCGAATCTTCTTTTGCTTGCGGCAATACCCGCTTATGCGATAGCATTCCTTGTCACCAATGATTACATACTTGCTCTTTTCTCCCTTATGGCGATCGCCGCAGGCTTTATTCTCCGCACCGCTCACAAGGCAGGCGCGCAAAGAGTAAGTGTTATCTGCAGGATTTCGGTCACTATAGGCGTATTCTCGCTTGTGATCCTTCTCTCGTTCTTGTACCTAAACGGCGCCCCTTTAACGCTTGAAGGATTTAAGAGCTTCTTTGATACCTTGAAGGAAGGCATTACGAAGCAAATATCCGAGGCACTTATCCTCGCTACCGAACAGCTCGAGTCGGGATTGCTTACCGAAGTTGACCTGTACGAGCTTGCTTCGCTCTCGGTGGCGTCAGTCTTTAACCTTCTGCCCGCGATAACCATAATATTGCTCTTTATCGTATCCTACCTCATTCACTCCCTCTATATCGCTCTTATAATCCCGATAACCGAGGACAAAAAGACGATACAGAATGCCGTCATCTTCAGAATGAGCGTAACGTCGGCAGTCTTGTTTATTATATCCTTTTTCGCCTCTGCGATACTCTCGGGCACGGGAAATGCAATGTATGCCACAGCTGCGCAAAATATATACGTTATATTCTTCCCGGGACTTTCTCTTATAGCCGTGGGATTCATACTCGGACTTTCAAGAGGTCCTCGGGCATCCTGCCTTGGATTTTTGTTCACTCTTGCCCTTTTCGGCTTCTTTTTGTACCTTCCCTATATAGCATTCCCCATTGCCTCCTTTATCGGAGCTGCCGTAGTTATAATCTCGGCGATCAGATCAAGAAAGAAAAACGACCAGGATATATAAGCAAAAAATCTTTATTAACCGCATTTGCGGAACGGAGTAAAGTATGCAAAAAAACAAAAATAATATCTTAAAAGGATTCGAGGATATTTCCTCGCGACTCTACGTCTTACTCGGAATAATATTTCTGGCGGCGCATATAGCGATCTGCGCTTATACCGAGATCCCTCCCACGTGGAGCGGACTTGGCGCTATTCTGCTTTACAGTATTATCTGCTTTGTTATATTCATCGTCGGCTCCCGCCGTCTGAATATATACAAGATAGAGGCAGAGGCTTCGGACAGCCAGAGCGGAAGCGTTATCGCGGCATTCAGAGATAACGTAAAGATACCCTACGCTATAATCACCGATTCGGGCAAGGTAGTAACTGTCAACGCCGCGATGAGAAACGCAATGCCTCTTAAGGAGTCTTTTCTCAATTCAAACATCTCGGATATATGCGGCATCACACTTGACAGTATACTGCGTATGTCGGCAAAGAGCGAGGGCTCGCAGGTGATCGGCAACGACGGATTTTTCCGCAAATCAAATACCGTTGAGATAGGCGACGGACATTATACCGTTTCCTCGTATCCTATAAAATTCAAGGGACACGTCTACTATATGGTAATATTCGAGGACATCTCGGAGCTTTACGAGATAGCCGAAAAGCATTTTTCGCAGTCGCCAATGGTAGCTTATATCGTGCTTGATAACCTTGAAGAGATCGCTCAGTACGTAAAGGCAAGCTATCGAACAGAGGCAAATCAGGTCGATACTATCCTCAAGAATTGGGCGGCATCGATCGGCGGCGTTATAAGAGAATACGACCGCGATAAATATATTATGGTCCTCTCAAGAGAGGCTCTCCACTCCTGCGAAAAGAGCAAGTTCGAGATACTTGATACCATCAGAGAGATAAAGATAGGCGACGAGAATATGCCTATCACGGTATCTATGGGTATCGCAACAACGGGCGACAGTCTCGCCGACAGAGAAAGAGATGCTCTTGTAGCACTCGACACGGCTCTCCAGAGAGGCGGCGACCAGGTCGTTCTCAAAAAGGAAAGCGGACTTTTCTACTTTGGCGGAAAGACCAAGAGCCAGCAGAAGCGTTCACGCGGTCATTCGAGAATAATAGCCAATAAGCTTTGTTCCATGATCTCGGGATCGTCGAACGTTATAGTTATGGGACACTCAAATCCAGATTTCGACTCTATCGGTGCTTGCGTGGGAATAGCGAGCCTTGCTAATCATCTTGGGGTAGAGGCAAAGATCGTAGTGGATCAGAAAAACGATAATTTCAAAAGCTGTACGCAAAAGCTTACAGAGCTTAACGAATATAAAAACATCTTCGTTGACGGAGTTGAAGGTCTTGCCTTCTCGTCCTTCGGAACGCTTCTCATAGTCGTTGACGCAAACAACTTCGCAATTCTTGAAGCTCCCGAGATAGCGCACAATTCCTTCAAGACGGTCGTTATAGACCATCATATAAAGAAGGGCGAATTCGCGCACGAGCCTGACCTCACCTATATAGACCCGTCGGCATCGTCGGCAAGTGAGCTTATAACAGAAATACTCGAGCAGAGCCTTCCTACAGGAGCACTCAAAAAGGAAGAGGCAAATATTCTCATGTCGGGTATTATGGTAGATACCAAGAACTTCACAAGGACCGTCGGAACGCGAACCTTCGCGGCGGCGCTCTATCTGCGTAACGCAGGAGCCAGCACAGAGGTGGCAAGAACCTTCTTCGAGGAGGGCTTTGACAATTACCGTGCTGAGGCAATATTCGGTGCTGACACTGAGGTCTACCGCAAGCAGATAGCAATTACTATTAGCCAAGGCACAAATCCCTCTTATGACCGTATCGCCGCGGCAAAGGCTGCCGATAAACTTCTTACGATAAGAGATATAAATGCCGCCTTCGCTCTTGTAAAAATAGGAGATACAGTTCATATTTCGGCTCGTTCGAACGGAACTATAAACGTTCAGCTCATACTTGAGAAGATAGGCGGAGGCGGTCACTTCGATATGGCGGGTGCCGCTATCGAAAAGGATCTCGCCGAGGTAAAGAATATGCTCATCGTAGCAATAGACGAATATCTTGACGCATCGAATAAATAATCAATCCCACAGTATTCAGGAGGAATAAACAATGAAAGTAATTTTGACGGCAGATGTAAAGGGACAGGGCAAAAAGGACCAGATGGTAGACGTTTCGGACGGATACGCAAGAAACTTCCTTTTTCCCAAGAAGCTCGCCATACCCGCAGACGCAAAGTCTGTAAATGAAATAAAGAATAAAGAGTCCTCAAAGCAGCACAAGCTCGACGTTGAGAAGGCTCACGCGCTCGATATTGCCAAGAAGCTTGAGGAGATAACTCTCGTATTCGAATACGCCGCAGGCTCTGACAGTAAGCTCTACGGCTCTGTCACGAATAAGGACGTTTCGGATATGCTCAAATCAAAGCACGGCATCGATATTGACAAGAGAAAGATAACCCTTGCCGAGCCTATCAAGACATTCGGAAGCTTTTCTGCAGAGGCAAAGCTTTTCTCCGACGTAAACGCAAAGATAAAGATAAGTGTAACCAGCAAAAAATAAAAAAACTGCCGCTTTGGCGGTGTGAGGTTAAAAAATGAACGACGAACTTGTAAGAAAGCTCCCCTTCTCCCTTATAGCCGAGCAATCGCTTCTCGGAGCTATACTCATAGACCCCGATTGCTTTAACGAGATAGCGGGATTGGTATCGGCAAACGACTTTTACCATACCGAGCACGCACAGATATTTACGGCTATGCACGAGCTCTTCCAAAGCAGTAAAGAGATAGACATAGTAACGCTTATCGATATGCTGGTGACCAAAGGTATATACAGCAAATCGGGCGGAGAGGACTATATAAAGGCACTTGGACAGAGCGTTCCCAATTCTCTTAACGTAAAGGATTACGCAAAGATAGTAAGAGACAAGAGTATGCTCCGTCTCCTCATCAACACCTGCGGAGAGATCTCCGACACGGCGCTCAGCGAGGAAGGAGAGGTCTCCGATATCATAAATCTCGCTGAGAGCAAGATATTCGATATCGCTCAGGGCAAAGACGTAAATAATTTCCGCCATATACGCGAGGTTATAGGAGAGGTATATAAAAATCTTAAAATAGCGGCGACCGAGGGAACGTCATCCCACACTACGAACACAGGGTTCTCGGGACTTGACAACGTACTTGCGGGAATGGGAAATTCCGACCTTATACTCGTCGGAGCGCGTCCCGGTATGGGTAAGACCTCGTTTGCTCTCAATATCGGAACGAACGTAGCCCTTCAAACAAAGAAGACAGTCTGCATATTCTCACTTGAAATGTCGGCTGAACAGCTTGTAACGAGAATAATATCCAGCGAGGCTATGATAGACAGCTATGCTCTTCGTACGGGAAAGCTTGATACCAAGCAGTGGAGCGATATAGCGGCGGCGGCATCAAAGCTCGCCGAGTGCGATATCCTTATCGACGACACCTCGGGAATAAACGCCACCGAGATAAAGGCAAAGCTCAGACGAGTTAAAAATCTCGGACTTGTCGTAATAGACTACCTGCAGCTTATGCAGAGCGCGAACCGAAAGAGCGACAACCGTGTTCAAGAGGTAGCCGATATATCAAGAGCTCTCAAGATCATGGCAAAGGAGCTTGAGGTCCCCGTCATCTGTTGCGCACAGCTCTCCCGTGGACCCGAATCGAGAACCGATAAGCGTCCTATGCTTTCCGACCTTCGTGACTCGGGAGCTATCGAGCAGGACGCCGATACCGTTATATTCCTTTACCGAGACGAGTACTACGATACCTCTAACAACGGCGACGAAGGAAGCATTGCCGAGATCATTATCGCAAAGAACCGTCACGGCTCAACGGGCAACGTCAAGATGGGCTGGATAGGCAGATATACCAAGTTCAGAACTATCGCGACAAACGTTGAAGAGTAAAATTTACTTGTGAGCTCTTTTCGGTCTTACTGAATTTTAAGCCCAAAATGAGCAAAAAATCTATATTGACCGCGCAAAGCGGTAAAAAGGCTTATGAATAATAAAAAATCATCTTCCTTTGAAGAAATCGCCAAGGGCTTCACTCAACCTCATATCCTTTCGGGCATGCCCGCCGATACCCCTATACTTGTGGCTTTCTCGGGCGGCTCCGATTCCCGCGTTCTGCTTGACCTTATTTGTAAATACGGCAAGCAAAACGGTGCTCCCATTTATGCGGCGCACGTAAATCACGGGATAAGAGGAGAAGAAGCCGACAGGGACGAGGAGTTCTGCAGACGCAAGGCACTTGAATACGGGATAAAATTTTTCTCAACGAGAATAGACGTTCCGAAAATAGCCAAAGAGAGCGGTAAGAGCATTGAGCTTGCGGCAAGAGACGAGAGATACTCTTATTTTGCCCGTCTTATGAAGGAGCACGCTATCCCTCTGCTTGCGGTAGCGCATAACGCGAACGACAACCTTGAGACTATTCTTTTCAATCTTGCCAGAGGAAGCGGACTTTCGGGAATGTGCGGTATACCTCCCGTGCGCGAATGCGAGGGCGGTATGCTTATAAGACCTGTTCTCGCTATGGACAAGGACGCAATACTCGAATATTGCGAGCAAAATAAGCTCGACTTCGTTACCGACAGCACTAACCTCGAAACCGAATATTCAAGAAACAAGATCCGCTCGAAAATAGTCCCCGAATTGAGAGCTCTCAATTCCTCGGTGGTAAAAGGCACACTCGAGACCTCGGAGCTTCTTCGCAGAGATTCAGAATATCTCCTCGGGGTCGCGCTTGATTTCTTAAAAGAAAATCGCCAAAAGGACGGCTCTTGCCCACTTGATGCGCTTAACAGACAGCACCCCGCCGTTCTTTCCAGAATCATAATAAAAATGTATTCCTCGCTCAGCAGCGCATCTCTTTCGCAGACACATATCTCTGACGTTATGACGCTTTGTAAAAAAGCTCTTCCCCATTCACGCATTTCTCTGCCCGATTCGGTTTGGGCGACGATTGAAAGGGGTTGCCTGATATTCACAAGAGACATGCCGACTCTTCACGACAAAAAGGAGTTTTTTATCAAGGCAACTACGGGGAATAACCCGATTTCACAGATAAATGCCGAAATAATCATAGGAAATACACATAACGAAATAAATATTTACAAAAAATCAATACAATTCTATATTGATTCTGCTAAAATATGTGGTGATCTCGTTCTGCGCTCAAGACGCCAGCAGGATAAGATACTCTTAGGAGCTATGCACAAGAGCGTAAAAAAGCTTATGTGCGACAAAAAGATAGCTCTTGACGAGAGATACCGTCTTCCCTTGATCTGTGATGACAGCGGCATCGTTGCCATTCCCTTTGTGGGAATAAAAGACGGCTGTAAAAGTTCCCCTAATGCAAAAAATTCGATATCAATTAAATTTTATCTATATTAACATAACATTAAAGGAAGGCTAAATTATGAGAAACGACCTTGAAAGCATACTCGTCAGTGAAAAAGAAGTAAACGAACTTTGCGACGGCATAGCAAACCGCATAAATGAAGACTATAAGGATTCCGATAAGAAGCTCGTGCTTATCTGCATACTCAAAGGCTCTCTTATGTTTACATCGGAGCTTATGAAAAGGATCACTCTTCCCCTTGAGATCGAATTTATGAAGGTGTCCTCATACGGCGCAGGTACTTCCTCGTCGGGTGTAGTAAATATACACCTCGATATTAAACGTCAGGATTTTAACAACATTGACGTCATCATAGTAGAAGATATAGTAGACAGCGGAAGAACACTCTCCCATCTTGTAAAGTATTTTGGCGAAAAGGGAGCGAACAGCGTAAAGACCTGTACTCTTCTCGATAAGCCTTCAAGACGTGTGACCGATTTCGTGCCCGATTACGTCGGCCGCGAGATACCGGACAAATTCGTGGTTGGATTTGGACTTGATTTCGATGAAAAATACAGAAATCTTCCCTTTGTGGCAGTCCTCAGACCCGAAGTATACAGCGATTGATTTACCCTTAACGGAGGAAAATAATGAAAAAAAGTTATATAAAGACCCTTGGCTTTTACGCGATACTCATCTTGGTCGTGATACTCGCGGTATCGTTTATGTTCAGCGATACAAAGGAAGAAGATCCGACCTACAGTGACGTTATCGATTATTTCCGAAACGATCAGGTGATCGAATTTACCGTCGACGAGAAATTCTTCCTGACTATGAAGGTAGATGAGCTCGGCGAGGACGGAAAGCCTCTTGGAAAGACCAAGACTGTCGGATATCAGCTCAGAAGCCTTGAACTCTTTGACCGCCATTGCTCACAGTACTACATTGACAAAGAAGGTCAAACAAATCTTGAATCATACGATATACTTCCCGCGTCCTCGTCGCCTTGGTGGGTGGTATATCTTCCCTACATTATCGTCATCATTCTCGTGGTGGTCTTCTGGTTCTTTATAATGAAGCAGATGAACGGTCAAGCAGGTGGCGGCGGTGGCGGCGGAGCAGGAAGATTCAACAGCTTCGGGAAAGCGAGAGTCAAGACCCCGCAGAGTGATAAGAGCAAGGTGCTCTTCCGCGACGTAGCGGGTGCTGACGAGGAAAAGGAAGAGCTTGAAGAAGTAGTTGAATATCTCAAGAACCCCTCTAAATTCTCAGCACTCGGCGCAAAAATACCCCACGGCGTATTGCTGATGGGCCCTCCCGGTACGGGTAAGACATTGCTTGCGAAGGCGGTCGCGGGAGAAGCGGGTGTTCCCTTCTTCTCTATCTCGGGCTCTGACTTCGTTGAGATGTACGTCGGTGTCGGAGCATCGCGTGTACGAGACCTTTTTGAAACGGCGCGCAAAGCACCCGCATCTATTATATTTATCGACGAGATAGACGCCGTAGGACGTCACAGAGGCGCAGGCCTTGGCGGCGGACACGACGAAAGAGAGCAGACTCTCAACCAGCTTCTCGTTGAAATGGACGGATTTGGCTCTCACGAGGGAATTATCGTCATAGCCGCTACAAACCGTCCCGACATTCTTGACCCCGCGCTTCTCCGTCCCGGTAGATTTGACCGTCAGATAACGGTAAACTATCCCGATATCAAGGGACGTGAGGAGATACTCAAGGTCCACGCAAGAAACAAATCCTTTGAGGAGAGCGTCGATTTTGCCTATATAGCAAAAACCACCGCAGGCTTTACGGGAGCTGACCTTGCTAACCTTCTTAATGAAGCGGCTCTGCTCGCGGCTCGCAGAGGTAAGTCGCTTATCGGTCAGGAGGATATAGACGACGCGTTTATAAAGATAATCGCAGGACCTAAGAAAAAGTCCCGCGTTATGCAGGAAAGAGAAAAGAAAAATACGGCTTACCACGAGGCAGGTCATGCGATCATCGCGCATCTGCTTCCCACCATGGACCCCGTACAGCAGATATCTATTATTCCCAGCGGTAATGCCCTCGGGTATACTCTCAATCCTCCAAAGGAAGACAAATTCAGCGTATACAAGCAGGAGCTTAAGGAAAAGATCTCTATGCTTCTCGGCGGACGTGCCGCAGAGGAGATAATCTTCGGTGATATTTCGGGCGGTGCTTCGAATGATATTCAGCGCGCTACCGATACCGCAAAGAAGATGGTAACACAGCTCGGAATGAGCGAGATACTCGGTCCCCGCTCCTTTGGAACGGGACACAGCGAGGTCTTCCTTGGGAAAGATTTTTCAAGCGCACAGGATTATTCCGAGGAGATCGCGGCAAAGATCGACAGCGAGATCCACATTATAATCTCCGAGGCATACGACAAGGCTAAGGAGCTTCTGAACGCCAATATCGATAAGCTTCATTTTATCGCCGAATTCCTTCTCAGAAACGAGATCATGGACGGTGAGCAGTTTGAAGCCGCTATGAGTGGCGATCCTACCTTTGAGGACCTTGAAGAGATGACAGAAGCCAAGAAGCGTCGCAGCCGTGAGGAAAACGAAAAGAAGCGTCGCGAGGAAAAGGAAAAAGAACGTCTTGCAAAAGAAGCCGAGGAAGCTGCTAAAAATGCTCCCGAAGGCGACGCCCCAAACATGGACTCCTTCCCTTCTTCCGAGGTCGAAAATCCTCAGAGCGAAGATGACAAGGACCAAAGCAATGACGACAATAATTAAATAAACAAAAAAATGTCGGTGTGGAATTTCCACACCGACATTTTTTAATTGCTTTATATTAAACTATTCCCTGAGCCATCATAGCCTCGGCAACCTTCATAAAGCCCGCGATATTCGCACCCTTTACGAGATCGTAGCCGTAGCCGTAGGACTCTGCGGTGTTAGCCGCGCTGTCGTGAATGTTTATCATGATATTCTTAAGCTTTGCGTCAACCTCCTCAGCCGACCAAGCAAGTCTCTGGCTGTTCTGTGACATCTCAAGCGCAGAAACGGCAACACCGCCCGCGTTTACAGCCTTCGAAGGAGCAACTATTACGCCGCTTTCCTGGAAAAGCTTAACTGCCTCGTTGGAGGAGGGCATATTGGAGACCTCAACGTAGTACTTAACGCCGTTAGCAAGGATCTGCTTTGCTTCTTTAACGTCGACCTCGTTCTGAGTAGCGCAAGGCATAACGATATCAGCCTTAACGCCCCAAGGCTTCTCGCCTGCATAGAAGGGTACGCCGAACTTGTCTGCGTAATCCTGAACTTTGTTGCGATTGGATGCGCGCATCTCGAGCATATAGTTTATCTTTTCCTCGGTGCAAACACCGTCTGCGTCGTATATGTATCCGTCGGGACCCGAAATGGTAACTACCTTACCGCCAAGCTCTGTGACCTTCTTTACAACACCCCACGCAACGTTACCGAAGCCCGAAACCGCAACGGTCTTGCCCTCGATGCTGTCGCCCATCTTCTCAAGTATTCTCTGTGCGAAGTAAACTGCTCCGTAGCCTGTAGCTTCGGGTCTGATAAGGCTTCCGCCGTAGGAGATTCCCTTACCTGTGAGAACGCCGTTCTCATACGCGCCGCGAAGTCTCTTGTACTGACCGAAGAGATAACCTATCTCTCTTGCGCCAACACCGATATCTCCTGCGGGAACGTCAACGTTAGGACCGATATGACGGTAGAGCTCAGACATAAAGCTCTGGCAGAATCTCATTATTTCTCCGTCAGACTTGCCCTGAGGATTGAAGTCGGAACCACCCTTACCGCCGCCTATGGGAAGACCTGTAAGGCTGTTTTTGAGTATCTGCTCAAGACCGAGGAATTTAAGGATAGAAAGGTTTACCGAAGGATGGAAACGGAAACCGCCCTTGTAAGGACCGATAGCGCTGCTATACTGCACTCTATATCCCTTATTTACGCGAACGACGCCGTTATCGTCGACCCACGGAACACGGAACATGATCGTTCTTTCGGGCTCAACGAACCTTTCAAGAAGACCTGCCTTCTCATATTCGGGATGCTTATCGAAAACTACTTCAAGAGACTCGAGTATCTCTGTTGCAGCCTGATGGAACTCGGGCTGACCGGGATTTGATTTTACCAAATCCTCCAAAACCTGCTTTACATACTTTGACATAAATTTTCTCCTTTTACATAAAAAATGCATAAAAATAAAAAATTACTTTACCATTGTATCACAATATAACGCTTTTTGCAAGTTCTTTGACAAAAAATTTCATATTTTTTTGAAATTTTACTTAATTTCGGATATTGTAACAATACAAATGCAAGAAAGAGAAGCTTTTTTGTCTGTTTTTCAAAAGCTTCGGTAATTATTTAAGCTATTGACACCAAATTATTTATATGATATACTTATCTGTGCGAATACGCATATTATGAA
>JAZNES010000190.1:0-5104 GCA_045588755.1 Eubacteriales bacterium
CCCCGATGATGAAGGCAACTTCATTTGGCCCGGCTTCGGCGACAACATGAGAGTTTTGATGTGGATCCTCGCGCGTTGCGAAGGCAAGGTTGATGCTGACATCACTCCTATCGGTTATATTCCTAAGGCTGAGGATATCAATATAGAAGGTCTTAACGACGTTACTCTTGACACCATCAAGGAGCTTCTCTCTGTAGATAACGCTTCTTGGCTTGAGGACGTTGAGAACATCAAGACGTTCTACGCACAGGTCGGCGACAGAGTTCCCTCTGCCCTTTACGACGAGCTTGCTGCTCTTGAAGCAAGACTTAAGGCTTAACAATAATTTTCCCCTCGCAAAGCGAGGGGATTTGTTTATATATAGCATTAGATTACTTGAATACGTTTTTATTATAAATCATTGAAATATATCGACAGTTATGATATAATAAGTTAAATCTCAAACTTAACCTCAAATTAGGAACTTCGATTTATGAATAAAAAAAAGAAAATTTCATTGTCAACCACACAAATAATACTTTTTAGTTTTCTTATAACCATCTTGCTTGGTAGTTTTCTTCTGGCTCTCCCTATAAGTGCATCTGACGGCAAAGCTCTTCCATATGTAGATGCTTTGTTTACGGCTACCACCTCAACTTGTGTTACGGGGCTTGTAACTCTTACTACCGCCTCTGCTTGGAGCACCTTCGGGCAAGTAGTTATTTTTGTATTGATACAGATCGGCGGTCTTGGTATTATAACTATAATGTCAGGAATTATGATGATGCTCAACAAAAAAATGGACATAGGAGATAAGCTCCTCATTCAAGATGCTTTCAATCTGAATACTATGTCAGGTCTTGCCAACTTTGTAAAAAAAATATTGTTCGGAACACTGATCGTTGAAGGTATAGGTGCGCTATTGTATATGACCGTATTTATTCCCGAATTTGGAATCAAAGGCATTTGGATATCAATATTCAACGCGGTATCAGCATTTTGCAACGCAGGACTCGATATTATCGGAGAACGTAGCCTTTGTGACTATGCTACCAACCCTATTATTAACACTGTCACTTCTCTTTTGGTAATTATCGGAGGCATAGGTTATATCGTTTGGTGGGATGTGCTTCGAGTAATAAAATACCGCACATTGCAAAACAAACGTTTTTTCAGACATCTGACACTCCACACAAAGATCGCAATTATTTCAACGCTTATCTTGATATTAGGTGGAGCTTTGTTGTTCTTCGTATTTGAATATAACAACCCCAAAACGATTGGAGATCTTCCATTGTTTGACAAGCTTCAAGTATCATTCTTCCAATCTGTTACGACAAGAACTGCAGGATTTGCTACAGTAGCGCAAGAGAATCTGAGCGGCGCATCCTCAATAGTGTCTTTAATACTGATGTTTATCGGGGGCTCGCCGGTCGGCACGGCAGGCGGTGTAAAGACGGTAACAATAATGGTCTTATTATCTTGTGCATTGGCTACCATCAGAAACAGAACTACGTCTACGATATTTAACCGTGCGCTGTCAAACGACTCTATTCGTAAAGCTGTAGCCGTTATAATGTCGTTTATCGTTATTATGATTTCATCGACCATCTTGCTTTCCACAGTGTCGAATGCTCCTATCATCGATGTTATTTATGAATCAGTAAGTGCTACCGCAACAGTCGGATTGTCACGAAATCTAACGGCAAATTTAAGCGTGATTGGAAAGATTATCATCATCGTCACAATGTATTTCGGCAGAATAGGTCCTATCTCTCTTGCCGTAGCTCTTGGAAAAAAGGGAGAAAATCAAAACGTAATAGCTGATCCCGCTGAAGAAATCAGCATAGGATAAAGGAGAAATAAATATGCATAAAAAGAAAACTTACGCTATATTCGGTCTTGGACGGTATGGTACAGCCGTTGCAAAAGAGCTCGTAAAAAACGGCATGGACGTTCTTGCGGTAGATATGGAACAAAATATAGTAAACGATGCAGCGGCGTATTTGCCTATATGCAAGTGCGCTGACGTTACCGACGCTGAGGTCATTGAACGCCTCGGTATAGCCGATATTGATACGGTCATCGTTTGTATGGCAGGAAATCTTGAAGCAAGCGTTATGGCGGTGACACTGTGTAAAGAGGTAGGCGTCAAAACGGTAGTTGCTAAATGTGCTAATGAAATGCAACAGAAGATTCTTCTTCGTGTGGGAGCAGATGAGGTAGTATTTCCTGAAAATGAATCTGGCATTCGTCTTGCAAAAAATATGTTAAGCTCGGGATTTATAGATATTCTTTCTTTATCAGATAACCTTTCTATCGTCGAAATCGACGTCAAGGAAGAATGGATAGGAAAGAATCTTATTGAACTAAATCTGCGTAAAAAATACGGATTCAATATCGTAGCTGTACAAAATGGTAAAGAAGTTATCACAGCAATTGATCCCTCTTCACCTTTGAAAAAAGATTCGACTCTTATAGTTATCGCAAATACCGCCAAGCTATTAAAAATAAAGTAAAAAACATGATCGGTGCGAAAATCATTGAGATTTTCGCACCGATTGCTTTTATCACTTATTTGCGTTTTCTTTTCTTGCCTTCATAGTAGCCTTCATACGAAGCTCGTTATTGAGTATCTTCTTACGAAGTCTTATAGATTTTGGAGTTACCTCTATGAGCTCGTCGTCCGTGATGAACTCAATAGCTTCCTCAAGGCTGAACACAACGGGAGGAGTCAGCAAAAGCTTCTCGTCAGCACCCGCAGAACGAATTGCAGTAAGCTGCTTCTTCTTGCAGGGATTTACGGTGATATCCTCATTCTTCGGGCACTCGCCGACTATCATTCCCTCGTAAACGGGAGTCTGAGGTCCAACGAAGAGATTTCCTCTCTCCTGAGTATTAAAGAGACCGTATCTCGTTGTTTCACCGTTCTCGTAAGCTACGAGAGAGCCCGTATATCTCATGGTTATCTCTCCACGGTAAGGAGCATATCCGTCGAAGATCGTGTTCATTATTCCCTCTCCGTGAGTAGCTGTAAGAAATTCAGAGCGGTAACCGAACAGACATCTTGCGGGAATAGAATACTGTATTCTCATACGGCTTCCTATCGGATTCATTTCGAGCAGATCACCCTTGCGCTGACCGAGCTTTTCAACGACCGCGCCCACGTAGTCGGCAGGCACATCAAGGGTAACACGCTCCATAGGCTCGCACTTTACTCCGTCTATCTCCTTGAAAAGTACTCTGGGGTTCGAGCATATCATCTCGTATCCTTCACGGCGCATAGTTTCAATGAGGATAGAAAGGTGCATCTCGCCACGGCCCGCGACCTTAAATTCGTCCATACTTTCTCCGTCGGAAACTCGAAGAGAAACATCTCTGAGAAGCTCCTTATAGAGTCTGTCACGAAGCTGACGAGAGGTAACGAATTTACCCTCCTTGCCCGCAAAAGGACCGTCGTTTACCGCGATCGTCATTTCGACGGTAGGCTCACTGACCTTTACAAATTCAAGCGGTTCGGGAGTGTTAAGACTCGTTATTGTATCGCCTATGGTTATATTTTCAGCACCCGAGAAGCAAACGATATCTCCCATCTTTGCGCTGTCTACCTGTTCTCTGTTAAGTCCGTCTATCTGGAATATCGCAACGATCCTCGTTCTTTTGGGAGCGATATCGGGGGTGTGGTAGTTACAGATATAAACGTCTTGATTTGTCTTTATCGAGCCCCTCTCGATTCTTCCTATGCCTATTCTTCCAACGTAATCGTTGTAGTCTATCGAGGAAACGAGAAGCTGAAGCTCTCCGTTCTCATCTCCTTCGGGCGCAGGAATATAGTTAAGTATCTTTTCAAACAAAGGAACGAGATTTTCACCCTGAGTGTCAGGATCCTCGGTAGCAGTTCCCGCACGTCCCGAGCAATAGAGCATAGGGCTGTCAAGCTGCTCGTCCGATGCGTTAAGGTCGATAAGAAGCTCAAGTATCTCGTCTTCGACCTCACCTATTCTTGCGTCGGGCTTGTCTATCTTATTTATAACTATGATAACTCTGTGATTAAGCTCAAGAGCTCTTTGAAGAACGAAACGGGTCTGAGGCATAGGTCCCTCTGCCGCGTCAACGAGCAGAATTACTCCGTTTACCATTTTGAGTATTCTCTCTACCTCTCCGCCGAAGTCTGCGTGTCCGGGCGTATCGATAATATTTATCTTTACGTCCTTATAATGAACAGCAGTGTTCTTTGCGAGAATGGTAATACCTCTCTCCTTCTCTATATCTCCCGAGTCCATTACTCTGGTAACGGTCTCCTGATTGTCGCGGTAGATTCCTCCCTGCTTGAGCATCTCATCAACGAGAGTAGTCTTTCCGTGGTCAACGTGCGCGATTATAGCAACGTTTCTCAAATCTTCTCTTATCACTGTGCTTTCTCCTTTATTCGTTATATTATGCCATCAATCTCCAATTTAATATTATACCACACTTTTTCAATATAGAAAAGACCGATTTTGCCGATTTTTCAATTTTTTCTGAAATTTTTCTTGTGCATTTTTTATATATTGCCCTATCCTGCCCTTGAATGCTCGCAAACGTATTGCAAAAAAGGTAAAAATATGCTATAATTAATAAAAAATGGGAGGTATATTATATGAATCTCAAATACGTAAAGTTGATTTCTCTTTTATTGGTAATTTGCTTGCTCCTGCCCTTTGCTTCCTGCAAAGATAACAGCTCGCCGAGCACCTCCGATGAGGGATATAACTACGGCGACAGCTCTAACAGCTTTACACTAAGCCAGACATATAATATAGTTTCTCACGCGAATTACAGGCGCACAAGTGAAATCACCGAGGCAGTTGGACTTGTACAGGAGGCTATCGAATGTTACGGTGTTAAAACCAACCTTATCGCTGACAGATATTCAAAGGGCGATACTGTATCTCCTGCTGAGTATGAGATACTTATAGGCTACACAGGCAGAGAGTCTTCTCAGAGAATAATCTCAACACTTGGCGTAAACGATTATACCTATATAGTTGAATCGGAAAAGGTAATAGTCATCTGCGGCGGTTCTCCCAAGGCTACTCATGAGGCAGCTAAAAAATTTTGCATAGACGTACTCGCTTATGACAAG
>JAZNES010000191.1:0-3396 GCA_045588755.1 Eubacteriales bacterium
CTTCAAAAACCTTCAAACATATAGGGTGATTTAGGGTAACGTATTCACTTCGATTTTTGTTTGCTTTACCTCGTTCGTGACCGTTGTGAGCACGTAAGGGCGGAGCAAGGGCAGCGGGAGCTACCCCAAAAATGTAAGGAAAGTTTTTGGAAAGCGTGAAAACCTTTTCTCAAAAAGGTTTTCGCAATAATCCTAACGCAAACTATCTATTTATTAAACAACATAAAAAGAAAGGAAAAAGAAAAATGTCAGTAATTAAGGTAACAAAAGATAATTTTGAAGAGCTTAAGAGCGGAGAAAAGACACTCCTTCTTGATTTTTACGCAGACTGGTGCGGACCCTGCCGCATGGTATCCCCTATCGTTGACGAGATCGCCGACGAGAGAGAGGACATTGCAGTCGGAAAGATAAACGTTGACGAGGAGCCCTCGCTTGCAGAGGCTTTCGGCGTTATGAGTATACCCACGCTCGTAGTAATGAAAAACGGAGAGGTAGTATCGCAATCCTCAGGCGCAAGACCTAAGGCTCAGATACTCTCAATGCTTGGATAAATGCTCTTGGGACAGACTCCGTTCGGCGTCTGTCCTATTTTTAATCTCGGAGGATATTTTATGGAACACATTTACGATACGGTAATAATCGGGGGCGGACCTGCGGGCTACGGAGCGGCGCTCTATACCGCTCGCGCAGGGCTTGACACCCTCGTTATAGAAAGAATGTCTGCAGGCGGACAGATGATGCTGACGGGCACTATCGACAATTACGCAGGTTTTGACAGCGGCATCGAGGGCTTCGAGCTTTCTATGAAGATGCAGTCGGGCGCTGAGCGTTTCGGCGCTAAAACAGAGTACGACGAGGTGCTCTCGCTCGCTCTCGATAAGGAAATAAAGGAAATCAGGACAACGGCAAAGACGATACTCGCAAAGACCGTTATTATAGCGACGGGTGCCAATCCCCGCGCGCTCGGTATTGCGGGCGAGGATTCCCTTGTCGGCAGGGGACTGCACTACTGCGCCCACTGCGACGGCAGATTCTATAAGGACAAGACCGTTATGGTCGTCGGCGGCGGAAACTCGGCGGCGGGCGACGCGCTCTATCTTTCAAGACTTGCAAAAAAGGTGATCCTCGTTCACAGACGCGATACTCTCCGCGCTACGAAAATATACCACGAGCCTCTTATGAAGGCGGAAAACGTCGAATTTTTGTGGGACAGCGCGATCTCTGATTATATCGTTGACCAAAGGATCGTCGGCGCGAAAATTAAAAATCTTAAGACGGGTGAGCTTTGCGACGTAGCCTGCGACGGCATCTTCGTAAGCATCGGCAGAGAGCCCGTCACGGCATTTCTCGGCTCTGCTCTTGCCCTTGACGGCGCGGGCTATATAATAGCCGACGAAAGCACAAAGACCTCGCTCTCGGGCGTTTTTGCCGCGGGCGACGTAAGGACCAAGACTCTGCGTCAGGTAGTCACCGCCGCCGCCGATGGAGCTGTCGCGGCTCATTTCGCAGAGGAATATATCAATGAGAAAGGATAACAAGATATGCAATACGTCATTTCATTTCTTGAAGGAATAATAACCTTCATTTCTCCCTGTCTTTTGCCTATGCTGCCTATATACGTTTCCTATTTCGCAGGCGGAGAGGCTGAAAAAGCAACGGCAAAAACACTTAAAAACGCCCTTGGATTTGTCACGGGCTTTACTATCGTATTCGTGGCGCTCGGCGCGCTTGCGGGCACCTTCGGCAGCTTTTTGAGGGAATACGGAACGGTGGTAAATATCGTTACGGGTCTTATCGTAGTCTTTTTCGGACTTAATTTTATGGGCGTATTCAAGCTCAATCTTTTCAAGGGAATAAACAACCCGCTTGCGGGAAAGCAGCTTGGCTTTTTCTCCGCTCTCCTTTTCGGAATGGTCTTTTCGATAGGCTGGACTCCCTGCGTCGGAGCATTCTTGGGCTCGGCTCTTATGCTGGCAGCAATGGAAGGACACACCCTTGTCGGTGTCTTTATGCTCCTGTCCTTCTCGCTCGGTCTCGGAGTTCCCTTCGTAATAAGCGCCCTTCTTATAGATAAGCTTAAAAGCGCATTTAATTTTATAAAAAAGCATTACACCGTAATAAACACGGTCTGCGGAATTTTGCTCGTCGTGATCGGCATACTTATGATGACCGGCGTTCTGGGCAAGGTCCTCTTTATGCTTAGCTAAAAAGCGTGTCCTCACGCAAAAATACTTACGTCACTGTGAAGTGACAGAAAGGAGAATATACTATGAAAAAAAATATAACTTGGATAGCGGGACTCGTCGCCTTCGTGCTTGTCATCATCGGCGCTTCCCTGCTTTATAACAAGCTCGGAGAGGATTTTGACAGAAACTCTCTTTTGAATAATGACAACGCTGACGCCGATCTTGACGATAACGACGGCAGCTCTCAAACTGAAAATAATAATAATAATAATAACGATGCCGCCGACAGCAGCGGTGATATAACAGACAATAGCGGTAATATAACAGACAGCGGCAAAGACGATCCCACAAATAAAGAAGAAAGCAATGTAAATACAGGTGAAAGTGGTGGAAATTCCCAAGAAAACGGCTCAAATGAGGAAGAAGAGGAGGATATTCCCTTTCCGTCAGACGACTTTACGGTGCTTGATTATAACGGCAACGAGGTAAAGCTCTCGGATATGAAGGGAAAGCCGATAATAATAAATTTCTGGGCTTCGTGGTGTCCCGGCTGCGTATCTGAGATGTCTGCCTTTGACGAGGTCTACAAGGAGTACAAGGACAAGGTAAACTTTATGATGATAAACCTGCCCGGCACGAGAAATGAAACGATCGGCTCGGCAAAACAGTTCGTTGAGAGCAACGGCTACACATTCCCCGTTTATTTTGATACCACCTTTGAGGCGTCGGATACCTATAGCGCATACTATCTGCCCACGACGATCTTCTTTGACGCAAAAGGAAACGCCTTGACTCCCCATATCGGAGCGCTGACAGCAAGTGAATTGCGCGCCCAGATCGCAAAGCTCCTGGGATAAAATAATATAACACCGAAAGGGAGGCATTTGCCTCCCTTTTATGATAGATCGTTTGAGGTTGATGCGGGGGAACCTTTTTTGGAAAAAAGCTTTCCCCCGCACCCCCTTCAAAAAACTTCAAACATATAGGACGATTTTTGGGACGTATTCACTTCGAATATTACTTGCGCCACTCTTGCGTACTCTAGGCGGTCATACAGTGAGCTAAATTGGGATTTATCGAATAGACAAAGGAAACGCGACATGCTACATGAAAGCCTTCCCCAGCGGGGGAAGGGGGACCGCGATAGCGGTGGATGAGGTGTCAAAAAGCAAAGAAAACTCCTCATCCGTCACCTATCGGTGACACCTTC
>JAZNES010000192.1:0-5124 GCA_045588755.1 Eubacteriales bacterium
TAGCAACGGCGAGATGCGAAAGGACCGAAGGTATGCATAATGGGACGGTATCCCTCAGCCGCCATACCGCAAGCTATTCCTACCATATCCGCTTCGGCGATTCCGCAGTTTATTGCTCTATCGGGATGCTCCTTCGCCCAAGGTCCTGTACCCATACAGCCCATAAGGTCTGCATCCAGATAAACGATAGATTCATCCTTTTCGACCATGTCTATCAAGGTATCGCGGAATACGTTTCTAAGCTCCTTGTTGCAAAGAGTTCCGTCATATATCACTTTCATCATTTTGTAGCCTCCTCTCTCCACGCAGCAGCCTCTTTTTTGAGGTCTTCCATCCAACGTGTAGCATCGTCATAAGGTACGGTAATCGAATGGTTGGATACCATATCCTCTATATCCTTTACTCCTTTACCCTTAACGGTATCGAGCACTATCATCATGGGCTGTCCGCAGGTGGTATCGAAATCGTGGATAGTATCGTATATCTTTTCAACGTCATGACCGTCTATGCGAACGGTCTTAAAGCCAAAGGATTCGAACTTCGCAGCAAGGTCACCCGTATCGAGAATCTCCTCAACGGTTCCGTCAAGCTGCTTTTTATTATTGTCTATCATCCATATCATATTGTCAAGATGATGCGCAGAGGCAAACATAGCCGCCTCCCAGACCTGACCCTCATCACATTCTCCATCACCGAGAATCAGAAATACTCTGTTCTTTCTTCCCTGCAATCTGCACGCAAGAGCAGTACCTACTGCAAGAGAAGCCCCCTGACCGAGAGAGCCCGTCGTCATATCGATTCCGGGTGTCTTTTTATGGTCGCAATGGCTAGGCAACATAGTTCCCGGCTGATTAAGTGTAACCAACTTTTCGTATGGGAAAAAGCCCTTTAATGAGAGTGCCGCATAGAAAGCGGGGCCTGCGTGTCCCTTTGAACAGATGATCCTATCTCTGTCTGCCCAATTGGGATCATCTACCTTATAATTAAGCTCTTCTTCATAAAGCACAGCTACCACGTCGGTAATGCTGAGCGAACCGCCCGCATGACCTACACCCTTTGCGCGTAGCTGCTCCAAAATACCAATGCGTATGTCGGTTGCATAAGCCTTGATATTGGCTATTTTTTTCTTGTCAAGCATATATCTTTCCTCCTTAATCAGCCACGTGAATGACAGCCTTAACAATGCTTTGCTTATCTGTCATTGCAGTAACAAATGCTTTTTGAATGTCATCAAGCTCGAAGACACCATCCACTATCTTGCTTAGATCCTCTGATTTGATACCTCCGGTAGCGATCATATCAACGATTTCGGGAAATACGTTCTGGTATCTCCAAATAGTTTTAACGTCAGCCTCTTTGAGTGCTAAGTTACGGAAATTGAAGGCAACGTCACCGATAATATTTCCGACCATTACGATAAGTCCTCCTCTACGGACCACCGAGGTCGTCTGAGAAGCGGTAAATTTGTTTCCTGCCGTTTCGAGCACTACGTCAGCGCCCTCTCCGCCCGTAAGCTCCAAGATCCTTTCGACCGCGTCACACTCCGAAGCGTTTACTACCTCGTCAGCGCCAAGCTCGAGAGCTCGGTCAAGACGGTTCTGGAAAAGGTCGGTCATAATTATTTTTGATGCGCCTCTCTGACGGCAAGCCAACAAAGTACAAAGACCTATGCAGCCCGAGCCAAGTATAACGACTGTCTTGTTTGCGCTGACTTCTCCTCGTTTTGCTGCATAGACTCCTACCGCAAGAGGCTCGACGAGCGCGCCTTCAAGAGTAGTCACTCCCTTTGGCAATGGATATACCATGCTTGCCGGCATCTTAACGTACTGACTCATAAATCCATCATAGGGAGGACAGGACAAAAATACGAGATCGGGACACAAGTTATAGCGTCCCTTTCGGCAAAACTCGCAGTGACCGCAAGGGATTCCCGGCTCGGCAACCGCCGCCATTCCTACCGAAAGATTTTTTACCTTCTCGCCTATCGCTACGATCTCACCCGCCGCCTCGTGACCGAGCACCTGCGGATAGATCACCTTTCTAGCACCTATACATCCGTCCTCAAAGAAATGAACGTCCGATCCGCACACACCGCAATATTCGACCTTCAACAATACCTCGTCGGGACCGATCTCGGGTACAGGGCGCTCCATAACCTCAATGTTTTGTAAAGATGTCATTACACCTGCTTTGTTTTTCATATAATACCTTCTTTCTATATCGATTAATTTTTTTCCGGATCCGGATTTATATTGAATAGTACCTACATAAGAGTCTTAAAACATTTTTTTGTTTATCATATATTCTTTAAATTTGTTCATACTGTTAAAGAAATACGCATCCTTTTTCCATACCAAACTGACATCCGCATACATAGGACTTTCCATAGAGATAGGAAGCATATCCATATTCTTTTCTATGAGCTGTCTGAACATAAATCCCACGGCAATATCGTTTGAGATAATGCTCATCATTGTAGAGAGCTGCTCGGTCTGCAAGATTATATTAGGCTCAATGTTGCACGAAGCAAACCACTTTTTTATCTCCTCCGTCTGGAAAAAGCTGTTCGCGAATAATACCACAGGAACATCTTTGAGGCTTTGCGGTGTGACCGCGTCGTCCCTTACGAAACGACTGCCCCTTGCGGCACAGCATACTATTTCAAGCTTTCCCACGAGCAAAGTCGACCAACGGTCCTCCAATGGAGAATTGTGAGGAAGAATGACCATATCAAGATAGTCCTGAGAGAGCTTTTGTATAAGCTCCTTTCGTCCGCATTCGGTAATGTCAAGAGTTATATCCTTGTGCTCAGACGGAAAATCACGGCATATCGCAGGCATTGCCAACGAGCCTATCATAGGAGGAATACCGAGTCTGAGTTTCTTTCTCTGCCTTCCGAGATCCTTCATTACGTTTTCTATCTTGGTAGTGCGGTTCAAAACGTCCTGGCTCATATTGTATAATGCCTCACCCTCGGGAGTAAGAGTCATTCCTCTGTGATGTCTTTGAAAAAGAGCGACTCCGAACTCCATTTCAAGCTCCTTTATCGCGCTTGAAAGCGAGGGCTGAGATATATGCAGATATTCAGCCGCATCGGAAACGGTCCCAAACATACATACCGCATTAAAGTATTTTAACTGAACCAAATTCATTATACATCACCCTTATATATATTTTATATTGCTGCAAACCTTTAAGAGCACGCGCTTTAAGCGTCTTCTCTGATCTTCCTTACTATCTCGTCGCCCACCTCAGAGGTCGTCGCATTTCCACCGAGATCGGGAGTAAGCACCTTTTTCTCTACAAGCACCTTTTCTATGTAGTCGATAAGCTTTGAACCCCAATCGGTGTAACCGAAGAAATCCAGAAGCTGACTTGCCGACCAAACGGTAGCCAATGGATTAGCCTTGCCCATGCCCGCAATATCGGGAGCACTTCCGTGTATAGGTTCGAACATAGACGGAAATTCTCTGTCGGGGTTGAGGTTAGCACCTGCGGCAAGCCCCATACCGCCCGCTATTGCTGCACCAAGGTCGGTAAGGATATCTCCAAAGAGATTGGAAGTAACAACCACCTCGAAGCGCTTAGGATCTTTTATCATAAACATACTTGCCGCGTCAACGAGATAGGAATACGTCTTGACCTCGGGATAATCCTTTCCAACCTCTTTGAAGATCTGATCCCAGAATACCATTGAATAATTGAGAGCATTGCCCTTGCTGATGCTCGTAAGAGTTTTGTTCTGTGATTTAGCAAGCTCGTAAGCGTAACGTATAACGCGTTCACAGCCCTTTCTTGAGAACACACCGTCCTGAATTACTACCTCATTGGGCTTGCCCTTAAAGAGCCAACTTCCGCTTCCCGCGTACTCGCCCTCGGTATTTTCTCTGACGAATACCATATCAACATCCTCTGCCGTTACGTCCTTCAACGGAGTTGGAGCTCCTTTGAGAAGCTTGACCGGACGAAGATTGATATACTGATCAAAATTCTTTCTTATAACAAGAAGCAGATCCCACAGTGAAATATGGTCGGGAACTCCGGGAGAACCGACAGCGCCAAGGAATATGGCATCGTATTTTTTAAGCTCCTCTATTCCTCCCTCTGCCATCATTCTGCCCGTTTCTTTGTAATACTCACAACCCCAAGGGAAGTAAGTAAACTCAAAACGAAAGCCGCCATCGACTTTGGCAACTTCGCTCAAAACTTTAACGCCTTCGCTGATGACCTCGGGTCCTATTCCGTCACCCGCGATGACCGCTATCTTATGTACCTTCATTGATTACATCTCCTTTGTTTTTTTGTTTGTAAAAGAGTCCTTTTATATTTGACTTCTTGCACAATTACATTATAACATTACAAATGTTATTTGTAAAATATATATTTATTTCAGAAGCATAGGCAAAAGCTATACATGTTTTTTATTTCTTTTGCGGTGCCAAAATGCCTTCATACTAAACCAAAAACAAAAAAAATATTGTAATTATATAAACTATTTGATTTTTTTGTTAATCGCAAACAATTCCGCAAACAATTCAAGAATCACATTCGCAAACACACGAAAACACGATATAATGCATTCAGCAAAACTTAAAACGATGTGTTCAGCGAAAAGATTTTGCATCTCAAAGGGCTTATTTTATAAAGCTTTCTCTTCTTTCAATGCGTTTCAAAACTTACTAACGCACTGAGATGATGGGACTTATCGGCGCAGGTAATAACCCCATGGTTGGTATGACGGTAGCCGTAGCTGTGGCAATCGAGGAAGCAAGCAAGTAATCCTTAATTTATTAGACTTCCGTAGGGGCGACCATCGGTCGCCCGCGGGCGTTCAATGAACGCCCCTACAAACAAATCAATAAAAAATGGACACATCATTTTTGCTATGATGTGTCCATTTTAATTTACATATAGAATTTTATGTTATAAAGTTTTTAACATTATCCTAAAGTGCTAGCCCACATAACGAGGCGAATAAAAAGGTACACTGGAATAGCAATTGCTACCCATTTAATGATTGATTTAATTTTGTCCTTTTTTGCTTCTTTCTTTACAAACTCATTGTATTTCTCTATGCTCTTGTTCCAAGCATCCTTGTAGTTCTTGTAGAATGTACTCTCTACA
>JAZNES010000193.1:0-3226 GCA_045588755.1 Eubacteriales bacterium
GGAAAGTCTACCACTCTCCGTATGATCGCAGGTCTTGAGGAGATCTCTGAGGGAGAGCTCTTTATCGGAGACACTCTCGTAAACGACGTATCGCCTAAGGACAGAAAGATCGCGATGGTTTTCCAGAACTACGCTCTTTATCCTCATATGACAGTATTTGAGAACATGGCATTCGGTCTTAAGCTCAGCAAGACTCCCAAGGAAGAGATCAAGCGCCGCGTTGAAGAGGCAGCAAGAGTTCTTGATATCACCCACCTTCTCGACAGAAAGCCTAAGGCTCTCTCGGGTGGTCAGAAGCAGAGAGTTGCTTTGGGACGTGCTATCGTTCGTAATCCCAAGGTATTCCTTCTTGACGAGCCGCTCTCGAACCTTGACGCTAAGCTTCGTGCAGCCATGAGAACAGAGCTTACAAAGCTCCACAAGAGAGTAGAAACAACCTTCGTATACGTTACTCACGACCAGGTCGAGGCTATGACCATGGCAACGAGAATCGTTGTTATGAAGGACGGTCTTATCCAGCAGGTAGATACTCCTCAGAAGCTTTACGACGAGCCTTGCAACCTCTTCGTTGCAGGATTCATCGGAACTCCTCAGATGAACTTTATAAACGGTACGCTTGACAAGAAGGGCGACGATCTCTTCTTCAACTTTGAGGGCGTTTCCGTTAAGCTTCCCGCTGACAAGGCAAATGCTCCCGAGCTTGCTGACTACATAGGCAAGGAAGTTATCGCGGGTATTCGTCCCGAGGGTATCAACGACGCTGCTGACGTTGTTGCAGAGAATCCCGATACTTCTATCGACGTTGAAGTTGACGTTATCGAGCTTATGGGATCTGAGATCCATCTTTACCTCAATATCGGCGAGTCCAGACTTATCGCTAAGGTATCTGCTCGTTCGACATCGAGAAGCGGAGATAAGATAAAGGTTGCTCTTGATATGACAAGACTTCATATCTTCGATAAGGACACAGAGCGTTGCGTAATGCACCTTCAGTAATTAAATAAAAAACAGCCGCGGCTTGATGCCGCGGCTTATTTTGGTTTAAGATATTTTAGTGAGCTTCTTTATAAAGTTAAATCCTTCATATTCTCTTACTTCTATGATAAGTCCTCTGTTCATAAGCGTTTTGCCCGTATATACCTTACCGTCAAGATCGTATTTTGCATTCGGTTCAAGGCCTTTAAGCTTGATCACCGCAAATTCGTTCGAGGGACGAGCGTGCTTAACGACATAATACAAAAGAGCTTGTGATTTGTCGGGGGAGACGTACATCCAAGACGAGCGACACGAGGTGAAGGGATCAAGGAGTCTGTAATAATCAGCCCCAAAGATAAGCTCACGGTTTTCCTTGTAGAACTTGACCTGCTCCTTCATTTCATCAAGCTCTTCCTCGGAAAGCTTTGAAAGGTCGAGCTCATAGCCGAATGCGCCGTTCATAGCGACCGTTCCGCGCGTCGAAAGGGAAGAGATCCTTTTCACCTGATGGTTTGGTACAGCCGAAACGTGTGAGCCTACGGTCGATACGGGGTAGACCATACTTGTGCCGTATTGAATATAAAGTCTTTCGACTGCGTCGGTATCGTCGCTGGCCCAGTTTTGAGGCATATAATGGAGCATTCCGGGATCGTTTCTTCCGCCGCCGCTCGCACAGCCCTCAAACAAAATGTGCGGGAAGCTGCTCGTCAGCTTGTCTACTACCTCATAAAGACCTAAAATATATCTGTGGTAGAACTCGCCCTGTCTGTCTGCAGGAAGGAAATCGGAATATATGTCAGACATATTTCTGTTCATATCCCACTTGACGTACTCTATATTTGCACTCTTGAGTATTGCCGAAACCGCATTGACTATATATTCTCTTACCTCGGGCTTCGTGAGATTAAGAACGTATTGATATCTGGACATCATAGGCTCGCCCTCGGGAAGTCTTATAGCCCAGTCGGGATGCTCCTCATAAAGCTTACTTGCCTTTGAGATCATTTCGGGCTCGAACCAAAGTCCGAATTTAAGCCCTCTGTTATTTATCTCCTGCGCAAGCTCTGCAAGAGTTCCGCCAAGCTTTTCTTCATTCACGAACCAATCTCCGAGCGAGGTCGAGTCGGAGCTTCTGCCGCCGAACCAACCGTCGTCGAGTACGAAAAGCTCAAGACCGATCTTGGCTGCGGCATCGGCGATCTTCAGAAGCTTTTCCTTGTTGAAATCAAAGTAGGTGGCTTCCCAGTTATTTATAAGTATCGGTCTTGCCTTATTTGTCCACTCACTTCTGCAGAGTCTTGTTCTGTAAAGCTTGTGGAAGGTGTGCGACATCTTTGCAAATCCTTTGTCCGAGAAAACGAGCACTGCTTCGGGAGTGACGAAGTTCTCTCCCGCTTCAAGCTTGAAATTGAACTCAAAGGGATTTATTCCCGCCTGAACTCTTACGACCTCGGCGGACTCTCTTTCTATAAGGAATTTATGGTTGCCGCTGTATACGAGAGAGATACCGTATACGTTACCGTGGCTTTCGTTCGAGCCCTTGTCAAAGAACATAAGGAAGGGATTTTCGGTGTGTCCCGACGCGCCTCTGCGCGACTCAAAGCCTTGTGAGCCCTTGTGAACGGTATTTCTTTCAACGTGAGTTTCCCTTGCCCAAGCGCCGTGGAGATGGATATATTCATAATCTCCCGCAGGGAAGTCAAGGCTTACGCTCTGCGCGTTTTTGAGGAAGGTGGGGGTGTCTGCAATATTAGTTATCTCACTGTGACGGCAGATGGCATTAAAATTCTCGAAAACAGTATAGAAAAGCTTTACCTGAATGCCGTGCAGCTTATCCTCGGTAGTGATTATAAGTGTCTGCGCCTCGCCGTCATTTTTCGCATAGGTCGAGGGAAGACCTTTGAGGGCGGGCTTTCCGTCTACTATCTCGTGAGATACGTATTTTAATCTGGGAGTGTGCAATCCTTTTGCAGTAGATATCTCATAGGCGGGGCTTCTGAAATCTCCCATGCCTGCCGAGGGGTATTCCTGCGGAAGCATAGAAAGGGCATAGCCTCTGTTCTCGGGATCGGGATATACGAAAAACATTGCGTTGATATAGGTGCTCGGTACCAATGGCTCGTCAGCTTCAACGCTTGCGCCGAAGTGAACGTTCAAAAGATCTCCCTGTACGCCTATCTCTATAACGTAGCCTATCTGGGAATTATACAAATGAAATCTGTTATTCTTGAATTCTATTGCCATAGCAATA
>JAZNES010000194.1:0-3018 GCA_045588755.1 Eubacteriales bacterium
GGAGCAAGGGCTGCGGGAGCAAGTCCAAATGTTGAAAGTTTTTGGAAAGTGTGAAAACCATTTTTCAAAAAGGTTTTCACACTATTCTTAACGCAATCTAACTCACCTATTTATTTTATTCAAAAAGCAAAACCGAGAAGACGAAAGTCTTCTCGGTTTTCTATTTCCGTTCTTTTTTGGGAAACGGTAAAATAATATATATCAGAGCTGAGATTTGAGCTTTTCAACGCAGTCGGCGCAGATACGCTTACCGTTAAAGTATATTATATCGTTCACGTTATTACAGAAGGTGCACGCAGGCTGATATTTCTGAAGAATTATCTTGTCGTCGTCTGTAAATATCTCAATAGAATCCTTCTCATTGATGTTAAGAACGGTACGGAGCTCCTTGGGAAGAACTATTCTTCCAAGCTCATCAACTTTACGAACTACTCCTGTTGATTTCATATCAATATCTCCTTTTATTTTACTTTTTTGCACATCATAGTTTCTTTTTCGATGCTTTTTGGTATCTTGGTGACATTATAAACTAAAAGTTTTTCTTTGTCAACAAAAAATTTGGAAAAAATTGACTTTATTTCCAAAAAAATTAAAAGAGCCGTCGAAGATTGTAGATTTATGTAAAAATATAAGTTATTATGCGAGGAAATTTATGCTTGGGAAAATTTTTGGAATAATATCGCTGTTATCTGTGAGCGTTTCGATCCTGACTTCACGCACACAAGAGGTAGCAAACGCTGTCATCGACGGGGCGTCGGGCGCGGTAGAGCTGACGATATCACTTTGCGGTATGATGTGCCTGTGGTGTGGAATCATGGAGGTCCTCAAGGACGCAGGGCTCATATCAAAGCTCTCACGGCTCCTCTCTCCTTTTCTCAAATTATTTTTCCCCGATGCCTACAAGAAGCGTTCGGGAGCGGAGGAGATATCGGCAAATATAAGCGCAAACCTTCTCGGGATAGGAAATGCCGCTACTCCCTTGGCTCTCTGCGCCATGAAAAAGCTTCAGGACAACAATCGGTATGCTGACAGAGCCTCCGACGATATGATAACCCTTGCCGTGCTCAATACGGCAAGTATAAGCATAGTTCCTTCAACTCTACTTGCGCTCCGTCGCGCCGCTGGCTCAGCTTCTCCCTTTTCGGTCGTTATCCCTATATGGATATGCTCCCTTGCCTCTTCTGCCCTTGCCCTTCTTCTATGCCGAGCTATGAGTTCTGTCTCTCCCTACAAAAAAAGAGGCAAAAAATGACAGAAAAGCTCGCCTCTTTAGCAATACCGTTAGTAATAGTATCGGTATCTGTTTTTATGATATTCGGCAAAAAAGAATATTTTGAAAGTTTTATACGCGGTGCGCGCGAAGGACTTAAGAGCTCGATATCTCTCTTGCCCACTCTCGTGGCTCTTATGGTGGCTATAAGTATGCTTCGGGCTTCGGGCGCGTCCGAACTCATATCAAGGGCAATATCCCCCGTGACCGACAGGATCGGAGTACCTCACGAGATACTTGGGCTTCTTGTCGTCCGCCCATTTTCGGGAAGCGCGTCAAACGCCGCCTATGCCTCACTTCTTAAGGAGCTTGGTGCCGACAGCTTCCCTTCTCTGTGCGCCTCGGTAATAATGGGCAGCTCGGACACCTTGGTATACGTCATAAGCGTATATTTTTCCTCGGTGGGCATCAAAAAGAGCAGATACGCCTTTCCCGTAGCCATAGCGGTCATGCTTTTTTGCGTATTTTTTTCCTGCCTGCTTTGCCGATCGTGGTTTAAGGGCGCGGTATGATGGCAATAATAGGAAGGTATAGATAAAATCGCGAAAAGGAAGGTAAGATATGCTCAAAGGAATACAAAAACAGATGATAATGATAAAGACCTCAAAAAGCCCTATATTTGAGACCGCATATCTCGTCGTGAGAGCCGACGTCGAAGACGAGCCCGAAGGACGTGAAATGATCGCCGAGGCAAACAGAATAGTTGAAGGAATATGTAAAAACAATTCTCAAAGGCAAAAGGAAAGCCACAAAGCGAAAAGGAAAAGGCTTGCCCTCTTTTTCTCGGGGACAATACTCGGGGGAGTCCTTTTTCTGCTCGGCTTTTTGATGTCATCTGTCTTGCACTCTTGACTTCTGAAGAATTTTATAGTATAATGTTGATAGCTTAAAATAAAATACTTTGCCTCATTCGGATCCGGGGAGCGGTGTCGGATTCAAAGAGAGGCATATTCTGCGTTGCTTGCAAAAGGGCAGGAACGCCAACGTAAAATTTTAATATATAGGAGAAACTATGCCAAAAAAACAAAAACCAAAAGGAAATTTACGTATTATTCCTCTTGGCGGTCTTAACGAAATAGGAAAGAATCTGACCGTCATAGAGTACGAAGAGGATATCATCATAGTCGATTGCGGTCTTAGCTTTCCCGACGAGGAAATGCCCGGCGTCGATCTCGTTATACCCGATATATCTTACCTTGAAGCAAACCGAGAAAAGATACGCGGTATCGTTCTGACCCACGGTCACGAGGATCATATCGGTGCTATTCCCTACGTTCTCAGACAGATAAATCCCCCGATATACGGAACGAAGCTCACTCTCGGAATTATAAAAAACAAGCTTGAGGAGCACGAGCTCCCATACGAGCCTATACTCAACTGCGTTGCCGCGGGCGACGTGGTAAAGCTCGGCGTATTCAAGGTCGAATTCATACACGTCAATCACTCTATCGCCGATGCTTGCTGTCTTGCTATCACTACTCCTTACGGGGTGGTCGTACATTCGGGAGATTTCAAGCTCGACATAACGCCTATAGACGGAGAGATGATGAATATCGCACGCCTTGGAGAGATAGGTCGGGAGGGCACTCTCTTGCTTATGTGCGAGTCAACGAACGCAGAGCGTCCCGGAAACACTCCTTCCGAGAAGAAGGTAGGTCGCTCTCTTGAAAATATCTTTACCGCTAACAACGACAAGAGAATAGTTATCGCGACCTTCTCTTCAAACGTTCACCGCGTTCAGCAGATAA
>JAZNES010000195.1:0-2457 GCA_045588755.1 Eubacteriales bacterium
CCTTTGTGTCTGTGCAAATTTCGTTACTTTATTCCAACGTAGCCCGTTTGTTCGATAATATACTGTCCCTCGTCGGATAGTATCCATTCGATAAGAGCATCTACGTTCTCGTTATCGCACTCGGCGTAGGTTACGGCATAGACGGGCGCGATGATCGGATAGCTCTCGTTTTTGATATTTTCGACGGTCGGAGCAACTCCGTCAACGGCGATAATCTTTATATCGGGGTGCTTTATTATTCCCTCAACGTAAAATCTGAAGGAAAAGCCTATTGAGCTTGATTTGTTTTCGTAATCTGCAACGCTCTCGATAATGCCGCCCATGAAGCCGATCTGCTCCTCCATATCGGGCTCCATCATCTCGACATCGCCCATAAAACGCAGCATCATGCTCTGACTTCCGCTTCCTTCGTTACGCTGGAAGGCAACTATCTTCTCGTTATTACCGCCGACCTCTTTCCAGTTCGTTATTTTGCCCGAATAGATATCGCGGATCTGATCTGCCGTCAGGCTGTCGATAGGATTGTCCTTGTGAACGAAGAAAACGAACGCCTCTGAGCCTATCTGTGTATATTCGAAGGTCGTGCCGAGCTGCTCGGCATATTCTCTTTGCTCCTTTGAGGGATACGCGCCAAGGAAAAGATCGGTCTTTTGCTGGGCAAGGAGCTTGTATCCGCCAAGGGTATTATTGTATTCAAAAACGCCGTCGTAGAGGCGTGTCGTGTCGGGATAGGTCGCGTGGACTATTGCCGAATATACAGGGAACGCCGCCGTTGCGCCGTCGATTATCGGCAGATCACCCTCAAGTGAGAGAGAGGCATCCTCGAGCTTTACTATATTCGAGTCCTCCTCAAAGGGCAGATACTCGTTGGTGTTTATATTTGGTGTTACGTCGATCTTTAAGGACTCGCGATAGGTCATTACCCCTGTCTGTATGCAACCGCCGCCGATTGTTATTACCGCAAAGCAAAGAAAACAGATAAAATATATTTTGCGTTTTTCTGCCCAGATAAGCGGAATGAGGGCGGGAATAAGGAGAAGGGAAAGCGCGAAAAAGGGCAGCCTTAAGGCAAAGAGCAGAAGTATCCCGAATACGGCAATATACGAAGCAAATGCTAACGCGAGCGTAAGAATAATTTTTATAGCTGCTTTTGTCGTGTCTTTCATAAATACACCTCCTTATAGGTTGATTATAACATAAGTTTTTATTTTTGTAAATGAAAAGCGCGCAGAAAAAGACGTAGGCTTTCAAATTTTGATTTGTAGGAGTGTTGGGTTTTATGAGGGGGAAACTTTTTTGAAAAAAGCTTTCCCCCGCACCCCCCTTCAAAAAACTTTTACCAAATTGGCAAAAGTTTTTGTGACGTTCTCAGTTCGAATACCGCTAAACCTCATTTTTTAATGCCCGTTGTGAGCACGGAGAGCGGAGCAAGGGCTGCGGGAGCTATTTCAAAACGTAAGGAAAGCTTTGGGAAAGTTTGAAAACCTTTTCTCGAAAAGGTTTTCATAAAAATCCTAACATAATCTATCTCCCCGACAAATCCCAATTTGGCATATATTTTAATGTGGCGGTTTCTTGAAGATTGTCTTTGATTTGTTGACAAAGGCGCGGGGTGGTGATATAATTGTAGGGTAAGATATTATTCTTTGAAAGGAGAGCGCAGATATGGCAGTAAGGAAAAGCAAGCATATGGTATTCGTTGTTCTTGCGGTGTGCCTTGTGTTTCTTGCGATAACGACGATATCGGCACTTGCCGCCGATCACGACTGTACCGGCGAGAGCTGTGTCGTTTGTCTTTTCTCGTCGGGGATCAAGCTGATATTTATGCTTGCCGCGAGAGCCGCAGTCATAACGGCTACCCTCACAGTTGCTCTTCTTTGCGCTTGCGGTACTCTTGTTCGAAGGTCGCTCGTTTCAAACAAAATAAAGCTTAACAATTGATATTTTTCTTCTTTCTGATTTTTAATTTAATTTAATTTCAAGAGGGAAGAAAAGTAAACTGTCCTTTTCTTCTCGTCAAATAACAAAGGAGAAGAAAAATGATCTGTACAAAAGGTATTTCAAAGCAGTTTGAGAATGAAACTGCGATAGATTATGGGGATCTTGTCTTTGAGGACGGGAGATCCTATATGCTTCTCGGTGCTTCGGGGTGCGGAAAATCGACGCTTCTTAACATGATAGCGGGAATTCTGTCTCCGACCGAGGGAAGCATTGAGATAGACGGTGTCGAGATGACCTCGAAAACTCAAAAGGAAAAGGATAAGTTCAGAATACAGAAGATAGGCTACATATTTCAGGACTTCAAGCTCATTACCGATATGACGGTTGCCGACAACATCGACATACTCAAGCTTGAAAAGGTTGATGTAAGCTCTATCGACGACGTCCTTGAGCGCCTTTCGATACTTGATAAAAAGAATAAAAAGGTAAAGCATCTTTCGGGCGGCGAGAAGCAGA
>JAZNES010000196.1:0-7358 GCA_045588755.1 Eubacteriales bacterium
ATTTATGAGTTTGAAGAAAAACCCAAACAACCTAAATCTACTTTAGCGTCTATGGGTATATATATCTTTACCAAGAGCAAGCTCTTCGAATATCTGAATGCAGATGCAAATGATAAGAAGAGCGCAAACGACTTTGGAAAGAATATAATCCCGAATATGCTTGATGCGGGAGAAAAGATGTATGCTTACTCTTTTTCGGGCTATTGGAAGGACGTAGGAACGCTTTATTCGCTCTGGGAGGCTAATATGGATCTTCTCGGAGATGATGCAAAGCTCAATCTGAACGACGAGAGCTGGCGCATATATTCAAGGCACTATGCCGAGATACCTCAATATATCGGTGACGGAGCAAGAGTAGAAAACTCCTCGGTAACAGAGGCGTGCGAGATATACGGAACACTCAAAAACTCGGTTCTCGGTCCGGGTGTAAAGGTAATGGAGGGGGCAGTCGTTTGCGATTGCGTCGTTATGGCTAACGTCGTTATAGGTAAGGGCGCAGTGCTCAATTATTCGATAATCGACGAAGGCACGGTTATCGGAGAGGGTGCGCATGTTGGTATTGATAAGAATGAAAACGATGCGGCTATAACCGTGATACCTTCAAAAACGGTCATCGCCGACAATGACACTGTGATCAACAATAAATAACGAAAGGGGAACAAAATGACTGTTGCGGGATTGATCTTCTCAAATTTACATGACTCGGATATGCCCGAGCTTACAGGCAAGAGAGCGCTGGCGTCGGTGCCCTTTGGCTGTCGATATCGTTTAATAGATTTTGCGCTTTCAAATATGGTGAATTCGGATATCATAAAGGTTGGAATAATAACTCATAATAACTATCAGTCGCTTGTTGACCATATAGGCACGGGTAAGGACTGGGACCTTGCAAGACGTTCGGGAGGAATAAAAATACTCTCTCCCTTTATAACCGCTTACGATACTCAGCTCTCGGGCGTGGGACGTAATACGATGCTTGAATCCCTTATTGGAGTCAGCAACTTTATTTCAAGATGCAGTGAGGACCTTATTGTTCTTTGTGACTGTGACGGAGTATGCAATATAGATATTTCCGAGGTCCTTCGTTTCCATGAAAAGAGAAATGCCGATTTTACGATAGTGACCGCCAAGGAGAAATTCGAGCAATTTGAAAATACTCATTCGGTATATTCGGTAAGCTATGATGACAACAATAATATAACGGACGTCTATAAGCTTCTCGACAAGGGAAGCGAGGCTACTATAAGCACTAACGTAATAGTTGCAAACAGAAGACTTTTGCTCAATCTCATAAACAATGCGACGGCAAGAGGCTATACCGACTTTTACCGTGACATAATCAAAAAGAGTATAGGTGTATATAACGTTTGCGCGTATGAATATACGGGAAGATATATACTTGTAAATTCACTGCGCAGTTATTTCGACGCATCGATGAAACTTCTCTCACCCGAGGTGCGACGCGATATCCTTGGCGTATATAACAGACCTATATACACAAAGGTCAGAAATTCCGCACCTACCGTATATACTAAAAATGCAAGCGTGACGAATTCCTTTGTCGCCGACGGTTGCGTTATCGAGGGAAAGGTCGAGAATTGTATAATTTTCAGAGGAGTAAAGATAGGCAAGGATACCGTCGTTAAGAACTGCATACTTTTGCAGGATACCGACGTTGGAGATAACGTATCTCTCAATTGCGTTATAACCGATAAGAACGTAACTATCCGCGATGGCAGAACGCTCTCGGGATATCAGAGCACGCCCTTTTTCCTTGCGAAGGGAACAGAGGTATAATAGGTTTTTGATCACAGATAGGAGAAATAATGAAAAAGATATTGTTTATAGGCTCTGAGGCTATGCCCTTTGCTGCAACGGGAGGCCTTGGCGATGTGCTTGGCTCTTTGCCGATAGCACTCAAGAAGCTTGGCGGCGAAGAGGCGGACGTAAGGGTAGTTATACCTTTTTATAAAGACGTTTGTGAGGAATACAGAAACAAGATGTCGCTCGTGACCGAATTTGAGGTCAATCTGTCGTGGAGAAAGCAGTACTGCGGTGTTTGGAGTCTTGTAAAAGAGGGAGTAGTATACTACTTCATAGATAATAAATACTATTTTGACAGGGATACCATATACGGTCATTATGACGATGCCGAAAGATATGCATTTTTCAGCCTTGCCGCAATAGATATGCTCGTAAAGCTTGATTTTTATCCCGACGTAATAAACGCTAACGATTGGCAGAGCGCTATGGCTCTTATATACTTTGATAAGAATTACAGATGGCGTGAGGAGTTTGGAAATACGAAAACCGTGTTTACTATTCACAATATCGAGTATCAGGGTAAATATGATATGTCGATACTCGGTGACGTTTTCGGGCTTGGAAATGAGAGTCGCGCTATAGTTGAGTACGACGGCTGTATAAATCTTATGAAGGGAGCGATAGTCTGTGCTGACAGAGTAAGTACCGTCAGCCCCCGATATGCCGAGGAGATACAGTTGCCCGAATACGCGCACCGTCTTGACGGAATCCTAAGAGATAATTCGCATAAGCTTTGCGGAATACTCAACGGAATAGACTACGATTATTATAACCCTTCGACCGATACTCAGATAGTTCAGAACTATACCTGGCGCTCTCTTGATAAAAAGGTCAAAAATAAGCTTGAGATACAGAGAGCGTGCGGTTTGCCCGAGAGGGAGGATGTTCCTCTTATAGCAATAATTTCTCGTCTTGTAAGCCATAAAGGACTTGACATTATTGAAGAAATGGTGTATCATCTTCTTGCTGAGAATGACGTTCAGCTTATAGTGCTTGGAAAGGGTGAGAAGAGATACGAAGATCTTTTCCTCGACCTCAGTCAGAGATATCCCGACAAGGTGTCGGCAAATATCTGTTATGACAGAGCACTTTCAAAGAAGATATACGCGGCGGCGGATATCTTCGTTATGCCGTCAAAGAGCGAGCCCTGCGGACTTTCGCAGATGATAGCGTCGCGATACGGTGCTATCCCCGTTACAAGAGAAACGGGAGGGCTTGCCGACTCAATAAAGGGATATTGGGAAAACGGAAAGAATATAATGGGCAATGGTTTTACCTTTGCTAATTACAGCTCAGACGAGCTGCTCGACAGAATACTTGCGGCAGTGGCGCTCTGGCACGACGAAGAAAAACGCAAAAAATTCGTCGGAAAGATAATGAGAACAGATTTTTCGTGGTCGGCTTCGGCACTCAAATATTTTGAAATGTACGAGTCGCTGTAAGTGACACGATAAGGCCATTCGGGAAGGAAGATGTTAAATGAACAGGGAAGGTTCGGTAAAAAATATAAAAAGCAGTATAGAGGCAAAGCTTGAAAGATATTTCGGCTGTACCGCAGGCGAAGCGTCAAGAGATCAGATGTATAAATCCGTGGTAATGACGGTAAAGGATATACTGACTGAAAAAAGAGGTCGCTTTAAGCAGGAAATAAACGCAGATCAAGAAAAGCGTGTTTATTATATGTGTATTGAATTCTTGCTGGGGCGCTCGCTCAAAACCAGCTTGTGTAATCTCGGATTGTCTGAAGAATACGCCGAGGCTCTCTCGGAGTTTGGGTTTGAGCTTGACGATATCTATGAGTGTGAGCCCGATGCCGGACTTGGAAACGGCGGACTTGGACGTCTTGCCGCTTGCTTTATGGATTCCTTATCGTCCCTGGACTATCCCGCGACGGGCTTTTCGATATGCTACGATTTCGGTCTCTTTAAGCAGAAAATAGTTGACGGAATGCAGGTCGAGCTTCCCGATATATGGCTTCCCGGTGGGGAGGTCTGGCTCGTTCCGCGTACCGACAGAATATACCACATTCGCCTTGGCGGACACGTAAAGGAGAGCTGGAAGGACGGTCATCTCGATATAATATACGAGGGCTGTGACGATATCGAGGCAGTACCTTACGATATGATGATATCGGGCGCGGATTCGAAGGCGGTAAGCCAGCTCAGGCTTTGGAGAGCGAGAGATACCCACAATTTCAATATGGGACTTTTCACGCAGGGACAGTATGCAAAGGCAGTAGAGGACAGCACCAATGCCGAGATAATCTCAAAGGTGCTTTACCCTTCTGATAATCATACCGAGGGCAAGCTGCTGAGACTTTCACAGCAATATTTCCTTGTTTCTGCTTCTTGCCAGAGTATAATAAGAGATCATATGGCGGTCTACGGAACGCTTGACAATCTTGCCGATAAGGTGGCTATCCATATAAACGACACCCACCCTGCGCTTTGTATCCCCGAGCTTATGAGAATACTCGTCGACGAATATTTTTATAGCTGGGATAAGGCTTGGGAAATGGTCGTCCGTATATGCTCTTATACTAATCATACCGTTCTTCCCGAGGCACTTGAAACTTGGAACGAGGATCTTTTCAGGCTCAAGCTTCCAAGAATATATATGATAGTCAAGGAAATAAACGAGCGCTTCTGTAAGGAGGCGTGGCAGAGTTTTCCGGGAAATTGGAACAGAATATCCAAGATGAGTATCGTCGGATACGGACAGGTAAGAATGGCAAATCTGTCGGTGGTCGGTTCTCATTCGATAAACGGAGTTTCGAAGCTCCATTCCGATATATTGACTCGCTCTATTTTCAAGGATTTCAACGCGATGTATCCCGAGCGATTTTGTAACGTGACCAACGGTATAGCGCACAGACGCTGGCTTTGTTATTCAAATCCCAAGCTCGCATCTCTCATCGACGATTGTATCGGAAGAGGATACCGTCACAATTCAGAGGAGCTTGCAGAGCTTGCCAAGTTTGCGCAGGACAGGGAAGTGCTTTCAAAGATCCGCGCGATAAAGCACGAGAACAAAATTGCCTTTTCGAACCGTCTTTACGAGAAGACGGGACGCGCTCTCGATACACATTCTGTATTTGACGTGCAGATAAAGAGACTTCACGAATACAAACGACAGCTTCTCAATGCCCTCAATATAATCGGGCTTTATCTTGACATAAAGGAAAATCCGAATGCCGATTTTGTGCCGCAGACCTTTATCTTCGGCGCGAAGGCTGCCCCGGGATATTATATGGCAAAGAATATAATCAAGCTCATATACTGCCTTGGTAAAGAAATAGAGAACGATCCGCAGGTAAGGGATAAGCTTTCTGTCGTTTTCCTTGAGGACTACAACGTAACTATGGCTGAAGCTCTTATACCCTCTGCCGAGATAAGTGAGCAGATATCTCTAGCGGGTAAAGAGGCGAGCGGAACGGGCTGTATGAAGCTTATGATAAACGGAGCTATTACGTTAGGAACGCTTGACGGAGCTAACGTAGAGATGCTTGACGCGGTGGGTGAGGATAATATGTATATCTTCGGTCTTACGAGTGATGAGGTCGACGACCTTTGGCTTCGCGGATATAACTCCTCCGAGTTTTATGCTCACAGCGAGCGTTTGCAACGTATAATAAACCGCCTCAACGTAGGCTTTGCGGGTGAATCCTTTGCGGATATTGCCGCATATCTCATTTCGGGTCCCGGTATAGCCGATCCTTTTATGTGCCTTGCCGATTTTGAATCTTACCATCTTACGCACCAGAGGATTATCACCGACTATTGCAATAAGGAAAAATGGAACAAGATGTCGCTTATGAATATCGCGGCGGCGGGATATTTTACGGCTGACAGATCTATTTCGGAATATGCAAAGAATATCTGGAATATCAACAGATTGAATGACAGGAACTAAACTCACCGAGGTAAAAATGGGATTACTTTCAAAGGTATTTAAGACTAAAAGCAAAAACCCCGACAGCAAGAAGTTTCGTTGGGAGATGGCAAGAAGTATATGCGGTCAGCATATAAAATACGTGACCGAAAAAAGAAACGGAGTTGACGAGGTCATAGGTCGACAGGGGGGACTCAATATAAGGGGTGACGAGTTCATTCTTTATGCGTCTGCCGACGTCCTGTTCAGGTGTAAGGTCGACGAGCTTCGCGCTTGGGAGCTTCTCTCAAAGGACGGAGTGGTGCTCACGGGTCCCGACCTTGAACACGGTGGCGTCGAACGTACCGTCATAGCGTTTTACGTATATTACAGAAAATGAAAAAAAGACACGCACTGTGAAGTGAACCCCAAATAGTTCACAAGAAATAAAAAAGACAACACGAAAAGCAGGGAGAGGAAATTACCTCTTCCTGTTTTTCAGTCTTGAAGTATTATAAAAGATTAACCAATCTTCAACAAGCAGTAGATATTCTTCGAAAGATGTGATATAATTGTTATACAAAGTTTCTTTTTTCAGTATGCTATGGAAGCTCTCGATGGGAGAATCGTCGATCGGAGTGCCTTTCCGACTCATAGATATTTGGATCCCATTGGATTCGCATACAGCTTTGTACTCGAAGGATGTATATTGAAAACCTTGATCACTGTGAATGATGAGGTTTGATACATCCTTCGTTTTAGCAATAGCTTGGTTTAATGTGTCAATAACTAATTTGATGTCGTTGCGTTTCGATATATGATGCGCAACGATTTTTCTATCATAAAGATCAAGAATGGTTGATAGATAAGCTCTTTTGTTCCCAAAGATCAGATATGTAATATCTGTCGCCCAAACTCTGTTTGGTTCATCCACGTTAAATTTTCTGTTGAGAAGATTTGGCTTAACATTTTTCTCGATTCTTTGATAAGCGACATTTGGTCTAATGCGTTTAATATATTCAGGCTTCAAGCCATATTTTTTCATAATTCTTGCTACCTTTTTGTGATTAAATATTACACCATATTTAACCAACAAGCCTTCACAAATCCTACGATACCCATACGTCCCCTTTGATTCATCAAATACTTCTTTGATCAAAAGGTAATCGTAGTAATCTTTATCTTCCGCTGCACGGTATTTGTAATACATTCTCTTCGAAATGTCCAACACCTCGCACATGTTGTCCAGAGAATAGTCATCCATGTGCATATTGATAAATATTACTTTCTCTCGCGTTGTGCCTTGAGGAAGGCTTGGTATTTTTTTAGTATTTCATATCGTTCCTTGTAATCAATTTCACCTTCGTCTTTGGTTGGTCTGCCAGAACTAAATTGCCGGTGATCTATTAGAATATCTTTTCCTTGGTTTGATTTGTAAACCCAATTTTGAATTGTTTTCTTTGATATTCCGTATTCTTCACTCAATGCAGTCGCTGGTATGTTTTCTTCAAAATACTTTTGTAAAATTTCAGCTTTGATTTCTTTTGAGTAGTTATTAAATATTTGTCCTTTCTTTGCCATAACAAAACACCTCCTATGGTTTCATTATACCATAAGAGGTGTTGTCTTTTTTATTTCTTGTGAACTATTTGGGGTTCACTTCA
>JAZNES010000197.1:0-3363 GCA_045588755.1 Eubacteriales bacterium
TGCTGTCCTTGAGATCGTCCATAGCGTCGATATGCTCCATCCAGTTGCTGTCGACGTTCTGAAGCAATACTGCTCTTTCAAGCTCTCTGAATCAAGTCGGAGGCCAAGCGGTCTTAGGAAGACAAAGGGCTATGACAACTCCTTGGCTCACAGCACGACATGGCTACGATCCGACTTTGCTGTCCTTGAGATCGTCCATAGCGTCGATATGCTCCATCCAGTTGCTGTCGACGTTCTGAAGCAATACTGCTCTTTCGAGCTCTCTGAATCTCTCCTCACCGATAAGATCTTCCTTTTCCTGATAGATAGCGTCTGCCTTATCACAGATAATGTCTATCACTTCGTCCTTTTTAAGACCCTTCAACTCACCGTCGTCAAACACGAGATCGTTTTCATCAAGGATCAAGCCCTTATAATGCTCACGAAGCCCCGTTATATCCCAAAGTGCAGAGTCCTCCCCCTGCATAAATCTGTCGGCAGTTTCAGCTATCGTGTCAAAGATCATCTTTCTGACGGTCTCGCTTATATTCTCACCGTTAAGAACGTCATTTCTCTGCTTATAAATAAGATTTCTCTGCTGATTCATAACGTCGTCGTAGGTCAAAACGTGCTTACGGCGGCGGAAGTTCTGTTCCTCTATTCTCTTCTGAGCAGATTCAATAGTATTTGAAAGTATCTTCGCATCTATCGGCATATCGTCGGGAAGTCCAAGACGGTCTACCATTCCTATAAGTCTATCCGAGCCGAAAAGACGCATAAGATCGTCCTCAAGAGAAAGATAAAATCTCGATTCTCCGGGGTCACCCTGTCTGCCCGAACGTCCTCGAAGCTGGTTATCTATTCTTCGGCTCTCGTGTCTCTCTGTGCCGAGTATAAAGAGTCCACCGGCTTTTCTTACCTCTTCTGCCTCTGGAGCTATCTCTGCTTTATATTTTTCATAAAGGGCGCGATAGGTCTCTCTTGCCTCTTTCTCTGTCTGGTCATAAAGCTCAAGACTTCCCGTAGCCTTTGCAATAAGCTCTTCCTCAATACCGAGCTTACGCATCTCCTTCTTTGCCATATGCTCGGCATTACCACCAAGCATTATGTCTGTACCTCTTCCCGCCATATTGGTCGAGATGGTTACAGCACCGTATTTTCCTGCCTCTGCAACTATCTCAGCTTCCTTGTCGTGCTGCTTTGCATTGAGGACGTTGTGCTTTATTCCCTCTCTCTTAAGTCTTCTCGAAAGCTCCTCGGACTTGTCGATCGAAACAGTTCCGACAAGGACAGGCTGTCCCTTTTTATGACATTCTACTATCTGATTTACGACCGCGTTATATTTTGAGTCTACCGTCTTGTAGACACTGTCTGAATGATCAAGTCTTATCATAGGTCTGTTGGTAGGGATCTCCACAACATCTACATTGTAAATTTCGGTAAATTCCATTTCCTCGGTAAGCGCTGTTCCCGTCATTCCCGAAAGCTTTGAGTACATTCTGAAATAGTTCTGGAAGGTTATAGTCGCGAGAGTCTTATTCTCCTTTTCGACCTTTACACCCTCCTTTGCCTCTATTGCCTGATGTAAGCCGTTCGAGTAACGTCTTCCCGGCATAAGACGGCCTGTAAAAGCATCTACTATCATAACGCCGTTTTCGTTGACTACGTAATCAACGTCACGCTTCATTATTCCATGCGCTCTTATAGCCTGATTTATATGATGGGCTATCTCAGAATTCTCGGGGTCTGAAAGGTTTTCTATTTCAAAGAATGCCTCTGCCCTTTCACTTCCGCGGGGAGTAAGAATAGCATTGTTAGCCTTCTCATCAACAATATAGTCGGCGTCCACGTCATCATAGCTTGTCTTACTATCCATCTCCTTGATGACGTATTTACGCATAGATCTTGCAAGTCGGTCGGCTCTGTCGTACATATCGGTCGATTTTTCGCCCGCACCCGATATTATAAGAGGAGTTCTCGCTTCATCTATGAGTATCGAGTCGACCTCGTCGACGATAGCAAAATTATGCCCTCTCTGAACCATTCTTTCCTTGTATACGACCATATTATCACGGAGATAATCAAATCCGAATTCATTATTCGTACCGTAGGTTATATCCGAAAGATACGCCTTCTGCTTTTCCTCGTGCGAAATGCCGTGAACTACAAGTCCCGTTGAAAGTCCCATAAATCCGAAAACTCGTCCCATCTCCTCACTGTCGCGTCGAGCAAGGTAGTCGTTTACGGTAACGATATGAACGCCCTTACCCGAAAGTGCATTAAGATATGCGGGCATAGTCGCAACGAGAGTCTTTCCCTCTCCCGTCTTCATTTCGGCAATCCTTCCCTGATGGAGAATTATACCGCCTATTATCTGCACTCTGAAAGGACGCTTTCCCAAAATTCTGTCGTCAGCCTCACGTATTGCGGCAAAGGCATCAGCCAGAATATCGTCGAGCGTTTCACCGTTGTCAAGTCTTTTTTTGAGAATGTCGGTCACACCCGACAGTTCTTCATTTGTCATCTCCTTATACTTTGGAGCGAGCGATTCTATATAGTCAACGAGCTTGTCAAGCTTCTTGAGCTGCCTTTCACTGTAAGTTCCGAAAATCTTTTCTACTATTCCCATTGATCTTCAACTCCTTTGGTAAACTTTTTTGTCAGCCATAGTTATATTAATTATACAACATTCAGCTCTTTATTGCAAGGATTTTTCAAAAACACCACTCTTATCTTTGTAAATTTTTTTCTAATGCTTGAAAAAAAGGTCGTTTGGTTATATAATATATCTAACTACTATGAGAGGCATATGATATGGCAAAAATAAATATTGTACTTCACGAGCCCGAAATACCGCAAAACACAGGAAATATTGCCCGCACCTGCGCGGCAACGGGAGCGGCTCTTCATATAATTCGTCCGATGGGATTTACTATCGACGACAAAAAGCTAAAGCGTGCGGGACTTGACTATTGGGACAAGCTCGATATCACCTATTACGATAACATCGAGGATTTTTTCTCTAAAAATCAAAACGCCGAGGTCTTCTATTTTTCGACCAAAGCTCCCAATACATACTCCGAGCTCACGTATCCCGAAAATGTATTTATTATGTTCGGCAAAGAAAGCAAAGGACTTCCCGAGACACTCCTTCACGATAATAAGGAGCATTGTGTCAGAATACCTATGCGCGATTCCCTCCGTTCGCTCAATCTTTCAAATTCAGTTGCTATAGCCGTTTACGAGATACTGCGCCAGCGTGATTTTGAAGGACTTCAAAATGAGGGAAGGCTCACCCAATTCGATTGGGAATAATCTATCCGAAAGGAAATCTTATGAAGGAAAAGATAATGGTCGCCATGAGCGGAGGCGTTGACAGTGCCG
>JAZNES010000198.1:0-2503 GCA_045588755.1 Eubacteriales bacterium
GGGCAGAAAGCCCTATCTCACCGCCGAGCCTACCGCACTCCCCACAGGCAAGGAGATACGCAGAGTACTTGGAGGAGAGATAAAAAAGAGCGACTGCGAGATGGCGACTATGTTCGTCCTTGACAGAATAGCTCATAACAAGGATAAGGAAATAGGCATAGAAAAGATGCTCGGAAAGGGATATGACGTTATAAGCGACAGATATTATTATTCCTCTCTTGCCTATCAGGGAAGCTCTACCGATTATTCGTGGGTCCGCGCTATGAATATAGACTGCCCCGAGATAAGAAAGCCCGACCTTTGCATATTCCTCGATCTTACCCCCGAAGAGAGCCTTGAAAGGATCAGAGCGGGACGCGACAAGCTTGAAATATACGAGAACGTCGAAACGCTCGCAAAGGTAAGAGAGAGCTTCTTCTCTACCTTCTCCGACCTTGACGATAAGGTGGCAATAGTAAACGCCTACCGTTCGATAGAAGAGATCGCGGACGAGATATGGCAGATAGTTTCTTCAATTCTCTGAGATAATTTTTTTATATTTTAAGAAGATAAAGGAGATATTTTTATGTCAGCACCTGTCTTTTCAAAGATTAAGACCAACCGAAGCGACCTCTTTTTGAGAGTGGCTAAGGGTCATTTTGCTACAAGCAATTCGCACAGCAATTACTATATCGACGTAGCCGCGCAGAAATCAAGACTTTCGGAAGCCGAGGCACTTGCCGAGGAGCTCTGCAGGACCTATAATTATCAGACAAAAATAGTAGACACCATTCTCTGCCTTGACGGCACCGAGGTGCTTGGTACTTGCCTTGCCGCAGAGCTTACCAAGAATAATTTTATGAATATAAACGCCCACCAGACGATCTACATAGTCACGCCCGAAATGGCGGGCAGCTCTCAGATAATCTTCAGAGATAACGTCGTTCCTATGATAAGAGGAAAGCACGTGCTTGTCCTTGCGGTCTCGGTAGCGACGGGACGCACGGCAGCAGCGGCGGTAGAAGCTGTAAACTACTACGGCGGAGAGATCGTCGGAATATCCTCGATATTTGCCACAGCTGACGAATGCTCGGGTCATACGGTGAATTCGGTCTTCAATCCGCGCGACCTTGACGGATATTTCTCGCTTCCCTCTCACGACTGCCCTCTTTGCAAGGCAGGAAAGAAGATAGACGCGCTTATGAACTGCCACGGATTTTCTATAATAGGCTAAATTCCGAAAAACTATTGATTTAATAGAGATTTTATTATATAATAATTGGTCGTACGACCATTCTTTGACGAAAGGGTTTATTTTATGAACAAGGTTTTTATTCCCGAGGGATACCGTCCCCCGCTTGACGAATATAACACCCAAAAGGCGATAGCTTATATCAAGCGCGCCTTTCAGGAGGAATTTTCCGAGGCTCTCGGTCTTAAGCGAGTTTCCGCTCCGCTTTTCGTAACCGAGGAATCGGGACTTAACGATAACCTCAACGGATACGAGCGTCCCGTTTCCTTTGACGTTCCCGCCGTAGGTGCTGAAGCGCAGGTAGTTCACTCTCTTGCGAAATGGAAAAGACTCGCCCTCAAGAGATACAATTTCTCGGTAGGAAACGGTCTTTACACCGACATGAACGCGATAAGACGCGACGAGTCGCTTGATAACCTTCATTCGATATACGTCGATCAGTGGGACTGGGAAAAGATAATTACGAGAGATAAGAGAAACATTGAATTTCTCAAGCTCATAGTAAACGCTATCGTGAACGCCATCTGTAATACCAACGACAGACTTCACGTGCATTATCCTCAGCTCAAGACCGAGCTCTGCCGCGAGGTCTCCTTCGTAACCACACAGGAGCTTGAGGACCTTTATCCCGACATGACGGGCTCTGAGCGTGAAAACGCATACGTAAAGGAGCATAAAACGGCATTCGTTATGCAGATAGGCGGAGCATTACGCTCGGGCAAGAAGCACGACGGAAGAGCACCCGACTATGACGACTGGCAGCTCAACGGAGATATCTTCTTCTGGAATGACGTGCTCGGCAGAGCCGTTGAGATATCGTCCATGGGAATAAGAGTAGACGCCGAATCTCTCGACCGCCAGCTCAAAATCTGCGGCTGTGAGGAAAGACGCGAGCTTCCCTTCCACAAGATGCTTCTGAACGACGAGCTTCCCCTTACCATTGGCGGAGGTATCGGACAGTCAAGACTTTGTATGCTCATGATTGGCTGCGCGCATATCGGCGAGGTACAGTCGAGCATCTGGGACAGCGAAACTATTCGCATATGCGAGGAAAACGGAATACCGTTGCTCTGATATTAAAAACTTTTCACCCCGACATCTGTCGGGGTGCTTTTTTTGTTTTTTTACTTTTTCAAATCAATCACTTTGAGCTCAAGTAAATTGGGATTTATCGAATAGATAGTTTGTGATAAACAACGGGGCGTCGAGGACATCGCCCCCTACAAATTTGAAATAAAAATTGCAGACAGACATAATGTTTAGAGGAAAGCG
>JAZNES010000199.1:0-2317 GCA_045588755.1 Eubacteriales bacterium
CAAATGGCTTCCGAACAGAGATAAAATTTATTACTTCTTGAGCCAGCTCATCATCTGACGAAGCTCAGCGCCCGTCTTCTCAAGCTGGTGCTCGCTCTCCTTGCGGCGAGTTGCGAGGAACTTAGCCTTGCGTCCCGCGGAAAATTCCTGCATAAACTCGGAAGCAAAGGTACCGTTCTGTATCTCGGTAAGAACCGCCTTCATCTCCTTACGGGTCTCCTCGGTAATAAGTCTCTTACCCGTTCTGTAATCACCGTACTCTGCGGTGTTGGAGATGGAATATCTCATCTTCGCAAATCCGCCCTGGTTGATAAGGTCAACGATAAGCTTCATCTCGTGAATACACTCAAAGTATGCCATCTCGGGCTCATATCCTGCCTCAACGAGCGTGTCAAAGCCTGCCTTCATAAGCTCGGTCACACCGCCGCAAAGAACTGCCTGCTCACCGAAGAGGTCGGTCTCGGTCTCCTCCTTGAAGGATGTTTCGAGAATACCTGCTCTGCCCGCGCCGATGCCGCTTGCGTATGCGAGCGCGTATTCCTTTGCCTTACCTGTGTAGTCCTGATGGATAGCTATAAGGCTGGGAACGCCCTTGCCCTCAAGGTACTGACTGCGAACGGTGTGTCCGGGTCCCTTGGGAGCTACCATTATAACGTCTATGTTCTTAGCGGGATTGATGAAATTAAAGTGAATGTTGAAGCCGTGAGCGAACATAAGTACGTCGCCGTCCTTCATATAGGGAGCTACCTGCTTATTGTAGATATCGGCAGCAAGCTCATCGGGAACGAGCATCATAACAAGATCAGCCGCCTTTGCAGCCTCCTCAACCTCCATTACCTTGAAGTTGGGATGAGTAGCGGCAAAATCAGCCGCCTTCTGCCAGTGTCCGCTTCCCTTACGAAGACCTACAACTACGTTTACACCGCTCTCTGCGAGGTTCATAGAGTGAGCGTGTCCCTGACTTCCGAAGCCGATTACGGCAACGGTCTTTCCGTCAAGCATTGAAAGATTACAATCTGTGTCATAGTACTTGGTTATCATTTTTATATTCTCCTTAAAATTAATTTATATCGTATGAAACTTTACCTTTTTCAAGCGCCGTTGCGCCCGTTCTGCACATTTCTATCATCTCAAAGGGCTTTACCGCTTCAAGAAAATCGTCTATATGGTCGGGATCTGACGAAAGCTCAACAACGAAGCAACCGTTCGAAACGTCTATGATCTTTGCCTCATAATCGGCAATTATCTTTTTAAGCTGCTCAAGATCGGCGTGCTCGGTCGAGAATTTCACCAAAAGCAGCTCTCTTATAAGACTTACGAAGGGTTCGATGGGAAATACAAGTCTTGCCTCGGTAAGTTTACCCGCCTGCTTCATTATCTGGCTGAAGGTTCTGTCATCACCCGTGGTAGTAACGGTTATCCTCGATATTTTAGGATTATCTGTGGACGAAACCGTAAGCGAGTCTATATTGAAGCCTCTTTGTACGAACATTGAGGAAACTCTTGTAAGAACACCCGCATTATTATCAACAAGAAGAACCATACATTGCTTTTTCATATTCAATCCTCCTTATTTGAATATAGTATCGTGAACTGTGCCACCCGACGGTATCATCGGCAAGACCTTCTCTTCTCTGTCTATAAGGCACTCTATCCAAACGGGCTTGCCAAGAGTCATAGCCTTTGCCATAGCCTCGTCAAGCTCGGCGGGGGTCTTACATCTGAAGCCTACTCCGCCAAATCCCTCGGCTACCTTTATGTAATCGGTAACTCTTTCGGGCTCACTCGACGAAAATCTTCTTCCGTAGAAGGTTCCCTGCCACTGCCTTACCATTCCGAGAACCGCGTTGTTAAGTATTACCGTAATAACGGGTACGTTATAGCTCACGGCAGTACAGAGCTCGTTCATATTCATATGGAATGAGCCGTCACTTGTAAAGTGGATAACGGGAACGTCGGGGCTCGATATCTTTGCACCGATTGCCGCGCCGTATCCGTATCCCATAGTACCGAGTCCTCCGCTTGTGAGGAAGTTTCTCGGCTTAAGGTGTGTGATATACTGTGCCGCCCACATCTGATGCTGTCCGACGTCGGTAACGTATATGGCGTCGCCGCCCGCATGCTTACACACAGTCGAGATAACCGCGTGGGGCTTTAGCACCTCGGTGCTGTCCTCGGGGATATAATCATCTATCTTCCATTTAGCTATCTTATCATGCCAAGCCTCGTGTGTCTTTGACTTTACGTGCTTAAGAAGAGCCTGAAGAACAGTTTTAATATCGCCAACTATGCTGTAATCGGCAACGATTATCTTGTT
>JAZNES010000200.1:0-4695 GCA_045588755.1 Eubacteriales bacterium
ACTTTATTTCTTCTCTTGCGCGTCATAAGAGCGCCCTTAATTCTTGCCATTTCAAATTCCTCCTATTTCCTTGACTTATTTCTGAATGAGTGTTCTGATATTAGGTGTCATCGAAGAGCTGAGAATAGCGCTCGAACGCAAGTGTCTCTTTCTCTTAGCGGTCTTCATACCCGTGTTATGTCTGTGATGGCAGTGTCCGATCTTTACCTTACCCGAAGCGGTAACGGAAAATCTCTTTGCCGAAGCCTTATGTGTTTTGATCTTTCCCATTTTTCTATACTCCTTTTAATAATTTTACTTACATAATCTATCAAACAGGCGCATATCGCCATTTGAAGCAAATGAGTTTGCCTTGTATTTAAGAGGGGTGAGTGTGATGCTCATAATTCTTCCGTCAAGCACGGGAGCCTTATCCGATGCTCCGAGCTCGGCGCAGTCCTCAATGAACTTGGTCATTATCTCCTGACCTATCGCCACGTGGCTCATTTCCCTTCCCTTAAAGCGCATTACCACTCTGACCTTGTTTCCGTCTCCGAGGAAACGCTGTGCGTGTCTGAGCTTAGTCTGAAAATCGTGAGTGTCTATTCTGCACGAAAGCTGGATCTCCTTGATCTCGATGGTCTGCTGTTTCTTTTTGGCTTCCTTTTCCTTCTTATCTCTTTCAAAGCGATACTTGCCGTAATCGATTATACGGCATACGGGCGGGGTAGCCTGAGGTGCGATAAGCACCAGATCGTATCCGCGATCGTAAGCGAGCTTGAGGGCGGCGTCGGAAGACATTATTCCAACTATTTCACCGTCTTCACCGATAACTCTCGTTTCTTTGAGTCTTATGTCCTCGTTGACCAACAACTCTTTTTCCTTTGCGCTAATGTTAAATACACCTCCAAGCCGAAAAATCGGCAAAAAAAATCATGCGGAAGCACAAAAATTCTCCGCACGACAATACACCCCTACAATAAGATGAGAGGAAACGTTATTGGACCGTACTCGCTTCGCGGCACGGTGAGAACGGAGAACGTTCTACTTCTTTGCTCGCCCATTTTACCACACGGGAAGGCATTTGTCAAGTCCTTTTTTCTTTTTTATAAAAATTTTATTTTCGAGGGGCATTTTTGGCAATTTGTACAAATTCTCAAAAAGTGCCCTTTTTGCCACAATTTTTCCCGCAAATCGAAAAGAGCTCCCCAAAACGCAAAAATGTCGTTGTAGAAAATGCACAATTGTCTACGACATTTCTTGCCGTTTTTTCTCTCTCTTGGCTTTTTTGACGAAAATTGTCACCAAAAATCGTCAAAATTGATTATTTACAAATCGACTTTTTTGTTGTATAATTATCTCTGCTGTCGGCGGCACCAACTCCACAGCATCACGCACAATAGCTTCGTATCAGGCAAAGTATCAATCTTATGATGTCAGCAAACCTGTACGACTCCTATTGTGCTTTTTTTATTTTCAGAAAAATTCAAATTTTGATTTATCGAATAGATAGTTTGCGTTATTATGCGGGCTGTCGAGGCGCCAGCCCCTACCAGCGCATAAAGAATAAAGACAACCGGTAGGGGTCGGCGCCTCGACGACCCGTTCCCAAAGAAATCTATCTATTCGATAAATCCCAATTTGCCTATTTTTAATCCTTTGGCAGCAGCTCACGCAAAAATTTATTGAAAATATTGTTAAATATTATTAAAAGGGTAGAAAAATCTTAAAATGTATGTTATAATATATTATTAAAATGGTAAATCTATCAAAATTTAATTATATAACCTACGCAAAAGGATAAAAAAGGATAAAAAAACGATGTCAAGATACATAGAAACAGCAGATCAGATAACACTTCCCCTCGTCGCGCTGCGCGGAATAGTTGCCTTTCCGGGCATCGCGCTCAGCTTTGAGGTCTCGGACGATGCCTCAACAAGAGCGGCAGAGGCTGCCTTTGAGGCAGATTCAAATATCGTTCTGCTCACAGCAAGAGAAATAGAAGCAGAAAAGACCGACATGACCCTTGCCGACTTCTTCTCGGTAGGTGTAGTCGCAAAAATAAAGCAGTCGGTCAAGACACCCGACGGGAACGTGCGCATAATCGCCGAGGGAATTTCCCGCGCAAAGATAGGCGAGATAAAGCGTTTTGCCGATTATTATATTGCCGACGGAATATCGAAGCATATCTCCTTTTCCTCGGGTGAGGACGTAAAGAGCGAGGCATATACGAGAGCTATGCTTTCAGAGGTGGACGAGCTCGTCAAGCTTCTCCCCTCGGTCAGCGACGACGTTATGCTCGCGGCAAGATCGATAAAGAACCCCGCGCTCCTTGCCGATTTTATCGCCTCGAATATCCTTGTCAAATTCGACGATAAGCTCCAGATACTTAAGATATTCGAGCCCGTCAAGAGGATAGAGCGCCTTGTCGCGCTTCTTAAGGAAGAAACGACAATACTTGGCTACGAGCTCAAGATACACAAGAAGGTCAGAGAAAATCTCAGTCAGCATCAAAAGGAATTTTATCTTCGCGAACAGCTCGGAATAATTCAGGACGAGCTTGGCGAGGGCGCCAACAGCGAGATAGGAGAGTACACCCGCCGAGTCCTCGGAGCTCACCTGCCCCAAGAGGTCGAGGAAAAGCTGCTCAAGGAGATAGACCGTATGGCAAAGACCCCCTTCGGCTCGTCCGAGGCGACGGTCATGCGTTCTCACCTTGATATCTGCCTTGAGCTTCCGTGGAATACTCTCTCAAAGGAGAGAGTGGACATTGCGGCGGCAAAGAAGATACTCGATGCCGATCACGACGGCCTTGAAAAGATAAAGGAAAGAATACTCGAATACCTCGCGGTAAAGCAGCTCGCCCCCGAGCTTAAAAATCAGATAATCTGTCTTGTCGGCGCTCCCGGTGTCGGTAAGACCTCGATAGGCGCGTCTATCGCCCGAGCAACAAAAAGAAAGTACGTAAGAGTATCGCTTGGTGGTGTGCGCGACGAGGCCGATATCAGAGGACACAGAAAGACTTATATAGGCGCGATGCCCGGCAGAATAATGACCGCTATCGCAAACGCGGGCACGAGAAACCCCCTCGTGCTTCTCGACGAGATAGACAAGCTCACAAGAGATGCCCACGGAGATCCCTCCTCAGCGCTTCTTGAGGTCCTTGACGGCGAGCAGAACAAGGCTTTCAGAGATCATTTTATAGAGATGCCCTTCGACCTCTCGGAGTGTATGTTTATCGCAACGGCAAACACTCTTGACACTATTCCGAAGCCTCTGCTCGACAGAATGGAGATAATTGAACTCAAAGCATATACCAAGAGAGAAAAGCTGAGCATCGCAAAAAATCATCTTATTCCCAAGCAGCTTAAGCGTCACGGACTTTCGAGCCGCTCGCTCAAAATATCAAACGACGCTATAACCGAAATAATAGACTATTACACGCGCGAGGCAGGCGTCAGAAATCTTGAACGCACTATCGCCGATATCGCGCGCCGCGCGGCAAAGAGGCTCGTTGAGGAGCCCGACACCAAGAGGATAACGGTAAATGCCGCAGATCTTTCCGATTTTCTCGGCAAGAGAAAGCTCTATCCCGAGAAGATAGCGGACAGGGACGAGGTCGGTGTCGTCAACGGACTTGCCTATACAGAGGCGGGCGGAGATATGCTTAAGGTCGAGGTGGCAATTCTCGACGGAAGCGGAAAGACAGAATTTACAGGCTCGCTCGGTGACGTTATGAAGGAGTCGGCCGCCCTCGCGGTCAGCTACGTCCGTCAGGTCGCGTCGGAATACGGAATAAACGGCGATTTTTATAAGACAAAGGATATACATATCCACTTCCCCGAGGGCGCAGTTCCCAAGGACGGTCCGTCAGCGGGTGTAACTATCGTTACAGCCCTCATCAGCGCTCTTACGGGCAGACGCGTAAGACGCGATATCGCCATGACGGGCGAGATAAGCCTTCGCGGAAAAGTGCTTGCCATAGGAGGTCTTAAGGAAAAGACTATGGCGGCATATTCGGCAGGAGTAAAGACCGTACTTATTCCCGCAGATAACGAGAGAGATATCGAGGAGCTCGACGAGCTTGTAAAGAACAATCTCGAAATAGTTCCCTGCACCACTCTGCGCGAAGTGCTCTCGGCAGCTCTGCTCCCTGAAAACGGGGTAAAGACGGTGTCAAAAAAGGACGAGGCTAAGGAAGAATTTTCGGACTTTTTACCGCCTATCGCGACAAGCTCAACGTCAGCGTCTGTCGAAAGAAGATAAAAATTGGAGAAATAAAATGGCAATAAATACTCAAAACGTTTCCCTGCGTATAAGTGCGGGCCTTCCAAGGCAGTTTCCGACCGACGCTATACCGCAGATAGCCTTTTCGGGACGCTCGAACGTCGGAAAAAGCTCTCTTATAAACACTCTGCTCGGACGAAAGTCACTTGCAAGAGTGAGCTCGGCTCCCGGAAAGACGATAACCGTCAATTTCTATGACGTTGATAAAAAGCTCTTTCTTGCCGACCTGCCCGGATACGGATACGCAAAGCGTACCCCCGAGGATAAAAAGAAGTGGTCGGAGCTCACTGACGGATATTTTACCAACAACAAAAATATCGACCTGCTCGCTCTCGTCGTGCAGCTTATCGACAGTCGCGTAGGTCCTACCTCCGACGACGAGATGATGATGGATTTCCTTATCCAAGCACAGCTTCCCTTTCTCGTGGT